>NZ_CDWTMG010000220.1:0-8341 GCF_977945845.1 Frankia sp. CcMO1 | reverse complement strand
ATCATGAAGGACGGCAAGGTGTCTTCGCCGTTCCCTTGCTGGAAGAAATGATCGGCAATGGTCAGTAATGGGAAGTGAGGCCTCTGGGCGGGCGGAAACACGACGGGGGCCGGAGCGCGTTCGAGTCCAGCCAGGCGTGGCCGGCGCGGCCGGTTCAGGGGGCGGTGAACGCCAGGGAGACATTGTGCCCACCGAAGCCGAAGGCGTTGGCCACGGCGGCGCGGACGGTCTCGTGGCGGGCCTGTCCGGACACGACGTCGAGCTTGATCGCCGGGTCGAGCCGGTCAAGGTTGCGTACCGGGGGTATGACGCCGTCGCGGATGCTGAGCACCGTGGCGATGGCGCCCACCGCGCCGGCGGCGCCGAGCATGTGCCCGGTCATCGACTTGGTGGCCGTGACCGCCGGATGGGTGCCGATCGTCTGAGTGATCGCCTCGGCCTCCAAGGGGTCACCGACGGGGGTAGAGGTGGCGTGGGCGTGTACGAGGCCGATATCGGTGGGGGTGAGGCCGGCGCTGGACAGTGCGGCCTCGATGGCCCTGCGCTGCCCGGCGGGGTCGGCGGTGACGATGTCGAGGGCGTCGGAGTTGGTGGCCGCGCCGGCGGCGACGGCGTACACGCGGGCGCCGCGGGCGGCGGCGAACCCGGCCCGTTCCAGGACCAGCAGGCCGGCGCCCTCGCCGAGCACGAAACCGTCACGGTCGGCGTCGAAGGGCCGGGAGGCGGCTGCCGGGTCGTCGTGCCGGGTCGACAGGGCCTTCATCTGCGCGAACGCTGCCAGCGGCAGCGTGTCGACCGGCGCCTCGACGCCGCCGGCGACCACGACGTCGGCCAGCCCGTGTTGGATCATCTCCATACCGGTGGCGATCGCCTCGGCGCCGGACGCGCAGGCGCTGACCGGGGTGCGGGCGCCGGCCTTCGCACCGAGGTCGATGCTCACCCACGCCGCCGGGCCGTTGGGCATCAGCATGATCACCGTTTGAGGGGATATCCGGCGCGCACCGGCCTGCTCCAGGATGCGGTGCTGGCCCAGGGTGGACTGCACCCCGCCGTAACCGGTGCCGATGACGACCGCGAGCCGTTTGGGAGCGACCTCGGGGGATCCCGCGTCCGCCCATGCCTGCCGGGCGGTGACGATCGCCATCTGTTCACCGCGGTCGAGCTTGCGGCTGTCCTTGCGCGGCAGCGTTGCCGCGGGGTCGACGGGCAGCCGGGCGGCGAGTCGGACCGGCAGCTCCCGCGCCCATTCGTCTTCGATCACCGCGACACCCGAGGCACCCGCGACCAGCCCGTCCCAGGTGGCGGCGAGGTTGCCGCCGAGTGGAGTCATCGCACCGAGACCCGTCACCACGATCTTGTCGTAAACCACTAATTACCCCTTCCCGTCACGATGAGGGCGGAACGCCAGAAAGGCGGTTCCGATTCTCGCTCCGGATCACCTTCCCAGCTCGGGGCGCGGTCTGGACAGCTCCGCCGCTACCGATGTCGGCGGCCAGGTGTTGTGGGAACCCTACAAAGACCCGCGAGCCCTACGATGGCGAGACGGGCGCCGCCGCGGCCCACGACGCCGGACCGGCGAGGGGACGGTGGGTGAGTGTCGGGGTGCAGGTAGTCATAATTGGGTCATAATGCGGTTTCGGGTCGGATCCCGCTTATGCCGCTCTTCCCGTTATGCCGCTCTTCCCGGCGTATCCGAGCCGGGGGTGTCTGGTGGAGGACCTCGGTGCGGCGGCCGTCGCCCTCCGGCCGGAGGGCGACGGCCGCCGCACCGAGGTCGTTTCCCGGGGCTGGCCGGTGGTCCCGGGGCCGGTCTCAGCGGGCCGCGCGGATGGATTCCCGCAGGGAGGACAGGGTCGCCGCGAGGGCGGTCGGTTCGTAGCCGCAGTGTGCCATGCAGTTCGCGCAGCGCGGGTCGCGGCCTCGTCCGTAGGCCTCCCAGTCGGTGGTGTCAAGGAGTTCCTGGTAGGTCCTGGCGTAGCCGTCGCCCATCAGATAGCACGGCTTCTGCCAGCCGTACAGGGAGTAGGACGGAATTCCCCAGGCCGTGCACGGGAAGTCGATCTTTCCTTCGAGGAAGTCCAGGAACAGGGGGGAGTGGTTGATCCGCCAGTTCTTGCGGCGGCCGTCGGCGAACGCCTTGCGGAACAGTTCCTGGGTTTCCTTGACCCCGAGGAAGCTGTCCTGGTCGGGGGCTTTCTCGTAGGCGTAGGCGGGGGAGAGCATCATCCCGTCGACGTTGAGGTCGTTGTTGAGGAAGTCCAACACCTCGATCACGGTCTGGGGGGTGTCGGTGTTGAAGAACGTGGTGTTCGTGGTGACGCGGAAGCCGCGGCGCTGCGCCTCTTTGATGTTGTCCACGGCCTGGGCGAACACGCCCGGCTTGGCCACGGACTTGTCGTGGCGTTCCTCGAGGCCATCGATGTGTACCGCGAAGGACAGGTACGGTGACGGGCGCAGCTTGTCGATCTTGCGTGGGATCAGGAGGGCGTTCGTGCACAGGTAGATGAACTTCTTACGTTTCACCAGGCCTGCCACGATGTCTTCGATCTGCGGGTGCATCAGCGGTTCGCCGCCTGCCAGGCACACCACGGGGGCGCCGCACTCGTCGACGGCGGCGAGCGCCTGCTCGACGGGCATGCGCTGTTTCAGCACGTCCGCGGGATGTTGGATCTTGCCGCAGCCATCGCAGGCGAGGTTACATGCGAACAGGGGTTCGAGTTCGAGGGTGATCGGGAACTTGTCCCGCCTGGCGAGTTTCTGCTTGAGGAGATAAGCGCCGATCCTGATTGCCTGGCGCCGCGGAATGGCCATTTTCACCCTCCTGCTGTTGGTCTTCGGTCGCCTGGTGGGTGGAGTCGCGATGCTGCGCTGTTGCGGTCAGTGACTGTTCCGGTCAGTGTAGGCGTGTGGTGCGGAGCTGGTGGATTCGGCGTGGGTCGGAGTGGGCGTGGGGTGGAACTGAGGTGGGTGTCCGGTTTGGGGGCGGGGTGCGCTGGCGGGTTGGGGGTGATGGGGAGGGGCGGTGGTGAGAGCGCGGATTGCGGCGAGGCGATGGCGCCGGGGGCGGCGTGTGGTGTGCCGGGCGGGACGGTCCGGCCGGCCTTCGGCGGGGTGGCCTTGTGGTGGTCCGGACTATCCTGCCGCCTGACCATGAGCCAACCACTGCGCCCGCCGGGTGCGGCAGATATCTCACACCATCCGGAGAACCTTCCGGTAGAATACTCGGTGTGGTCCTGGGTAGCGGGGCCGTTCCCGGGCCATCCCCACGATGCGGAGGCTAGTGCGTGCCCCCCTCAGTGAACACGGGATCGAAGCGTCCCCGGTCGCGGCGTGCTCGGGGATCCATCAATGCCCCGGGGATTCTGGCGGGCGCCTTCGAGTTTTGCCGGGACACTCCGGTCGATCGGTTGAGTATGCCCCGCCTGGCTGCGTATCTCGACGTCGGTGTCACCAGCATCTACTGGTATTTTAAGAGCAAGCAAGAACTCCTCGACGCCATGGCCGAGGAGGCACTCGTCTCTTTCTATGAGAGCATGCCTCCCCTCCGTGGTGACGACTGGGAGGACATGCTCCGCGAGTTCTTCAAAAATTTCTATGGAGTCGAAATGAAATAACTTGCGCGTTTCGAACCCTCCACAGGCCTGTGACCTGCGATGATGCTCTCGATCACGTATTTGTTACTTCATTACGTCCCCTATGCGCTGCTCGCCGTCGACGACCTGAAATGCGACCTGATTACGCGTCGTAGCGGCAGTCCGACCTACCAGAGGAGACCATCACCTCCTGGTTTCGGGCGGCGGAACTGCTGGCTGGGCTGCGGGATGCCGGATTCCCGTCGTCGCTGGCCTGGCACGCTTTCCTCACGCTCTCGACATACACCCGGGGCTTCCTGCTCACCGAGCGGCCCGTCGAGGAGCCGGCCGCGGCGGTCCCTGCGGCGGCGCAGCCTTCCGACGTCACCGTCCCGGAGGAGTTCGAGTTCGGGATCACCAACATCATTCTGGGTCTGCGCACCCTACTGCCCGAGGACGCGCGCGACCGCGACGTCGCCTAACGCTCCCGTATACAGGATCACAACAGGACTGCAGCAGGACCGCACTCGCACTCGCGTGTGCCCGGCGAAGACGCCGCCGGCCGTCATTTCACCTCGTTGACGATTCACCTCGTTGACCGAGATCCGGGCCGTGGGCCGGACCTGGCTGTGCCACCGTGGTGGGCTTCCCGACGACCAGATCCGTAGGGTCCCAACAGCCTCGGACTGTCCCGCAAGGCCATCTTCTCGAGATCGACGCCGAGATCGATCCGATAACCCCTCCTGCCCCGCATGGCGCCTTTGGTGCGGCGTGGGGCCTCCGACGGGTGCCGGCCCGTGAGCCGGAGCTTCGGCCGGCTACAGCGATGATCTGCTCGATCGGCGCCCGTCTCCACCGCGACTCCCGATGGTGCCACCGAACCGGCGATGAACCAGCAATGGACAGCAAAGGAGCAGAATCGAAGATGGTTGGTCACAGGCGGTAAGTGGCGGTCGGAGGTGGGACACCGACGGCGGCCACTGTGTTGTCTGGATCGCCGAGAATCACATAGACCGAATAAATCGAAGTCGGACGGAGGAATCCGGCATGAAAGCAACGTATGAGGCACCGACGCTCCGGGCCGAGGGCTCGTTCCGGCAGGTCACCGGTTTCTTCGGGGGCTGGGGCTGGGGCTGGGGCCACTGGGGTGGCTGGGGCCACTGGGGTGGCTGGGGCCACTGGGGTGGCTGGGGGCGTTGGGGTGGCTGGGGCCGTTGGTGATCCCGGCTCCCGACAGTCCAGCAACCCGACCAGCAATCTGACACTCGGGTAACCCGACAATGCGGGAAACCGGAAAACCCGACAATGCGGGGTAACCGGGCAGCCCGACAAGTGGGCACCACGACATCCGTTGGCGGTGCTCCTCTCCGGGGACGACGGTGGTGACGAGCCGGCGAACGGTCGTTGCCACCCGCCGTCCGGGTCACGCCGAGGAGGAACACGGAGGAGGCACCTGCGGTGAGGATCGTCTGTGTGGGCGGCGGACCAGCAGGACTGTACTTCGCCATCTCGGCGAAACGCCGTGACGCCAGCCAGGAGATCACAATCCTCGAACGCGACCCGCCCGGGGCGACCTACGGCTGGGGGGTTGTGTATTGGGATAACCTTCTGGACGTCCTTTTCCGGAACGACCCAGGCAGCGCTCGTGCCCTGCGGGCTGCGTCCACTCTCTGGCAGGAGCAGCGGATCAGTCTGGGCGGATCGCGGGCGGCATATCTCACCGGCTACGGCTTCAGCCTGCAGCGGGCCGCGCTGCTCGAGATCCTCGCCCGGCGGGCCACCGATCTCGGCGTCGAAGTGGAGTACCGGCACGAGGTAGACGACCTGCGCCCGTACGCCGACGCCGATCTCGTCGTGGCGTCCGACGGCGCGAACAGCCGGGTGCGCCAGATGACCCAGGACGATTTCGGTACCAAGGTCGAGATCGGCGGTAACCCGTACATCTGGCTCGGCACCGACAAGCGATTCGACAGCTTCACCTTCGCCTTCGAACGGACCTCCGCAGGATGGATCTGGTTCCACGCCTATCCGTCCAGCGCCGGTATCAGCACCTGCATTGTGGAATGCTCCCAGCGGACGTGGAAGGGACTCGGCCTTGATCGCCTGAGCGCCGAGGACGCGCCGCGGATGCTGGAAAAGATCTTCTCTGGTCCGTTGGACGGCCATCCGCTGATCAGCCAGTGCCGCGGCCGGGCGGCGCGGTGGCTGCGTTTCGCCGATGTCACCAACCGGAGCTGGTACCACGACAACGTCGTGTTGATCGGTGACGCCGCCCACACCACGCACTTCGCCTTCGGGTCGGGCACGGCGCTCGCGATCGTCGATGCGGTCGCGCTCGCGCAGAGCATGTACGACAGCGGCGGCGATCTGCCGGCCGCGCTGCGAGATTTCGACCGGCGGGGCCGGGCGGCCCTGGGTCCTCTGCAGGCGGCGGCGCGGATGAGCATGGCCTGGTTCGAACGGGTGGACCCATACCTCGATCAGGATCCGGTGTCGTTCGCCTACTCGATGGCGTCGCGCCAGGGCGAACAGCCGCCGTGGCGCTACCCGGTGCACCGTGCCAGCCAGCACCCGGCCGTGCGCAGGGCGCTGCGCGGACTGAACTCGAGTGCACGATGGGGCCTGGCCCGTCGCCGGGGCGAACCCGTCGCCCGGAGAAGTATGGAGGGTTAGTCCCGGTCGACCGGGGCGTGTGCCGAGCGTCCCGCAGTGGTCGACGGCGCCCTCCACGGCGGATCATCTTCTCACGGACATCGTGGAACTGCCCTATGACCCATGCGAACACCTCACCGGACGGCTCATCCGGGTGTCCTTCGGTGGCAATCGCCGCGTTGACGCCGGCCCGAGGATTGCCGGCCCGAGGATGATGTCGGATCTCACTGCGGCGCCGGTACGGATCCCGTGAGCGACAGGACGGATGGAACCGGTAGGTCTGAGACCGGTATGTCCAATAGGGCCGGTAGGGCGGGTATGTCGGACATTACGGATGTGGTGGACGCTGCCGATGTAACGGATATCGTCGATGCGGCGGATGCGGTCCGGGAGAACCGCCCGACCGGTCCCCACCGCCGCAGGGTGCTGCGGGGCGCCGGGCTGCTCGGCTTCGGCGGTGGTGTCGCGATCGGGGGAGGCCTCGGGGGAGTCATGGCCCTCGACAGCGGTGTCGCCGTTGCCGCGGAACGTTCCCGGGAGGACCAGTCGGGCGGGCCGGACCGCGTCGCCGTGGTCCGTCGTGAGGCGCTGGCCGGGGTGGTGGGTGACGGCCGTCACCAGCCCGGAATCGCCGACCGGCCTCCCGCGCAGCTCGTCTTCACCGCCTACGACCTGACGACGTCCGGCCCGGCCGCGGTCCGCGCCTCCCTCGCCGCGGTGCTGCGTACCTGGACGGCCGCCGCCGCGGTGCTGATGCGAGGCGAGCCGCTCGACGGCGCTGAGCGGGACACCCAGGGACTCGGACCGGCGGGACTGACGATCACCATCGGGCTCGGTGCGTCCGCGCTGCGCCGCGCCGGCCTCGACGCGCAGATACCCGCGGAGCTCGCGGACATCCCCGCGATGCCCGGTGACCAGCTCGATCCGGCGCGCAGCGGCGGGGATCTCGGCGTGCAGGTCTGCGCCGAGGATCCGATGGTCGCGGTCTCGGCTTCCCGGCAGATACGTCGTCTCGCCGCTCAGGATGCCCGGCCCCGCTGGATCCAGCGGGGATTCCTTCGTTCCGCGGCGGCCGCGTTCAACCCCGGGTCCACCCCGCGCAACCTGATGGGGCAGATCGACGGCACGGACAACCTGGGACCGGGCACGCCGCAGTTCGACCGGGCGGTGTGGGTGTCCAACGGGCCGGAATGGGTGCGGGACGGGTCCTACCTGGTCTGCCGGCGCATCCGCATGCTGCTCGATGCCTGGGCGCGGCTGGACGAGACGGCTCAGAGCGCGGTCATCGGCCGCCGCAAGTCCGACGGCACCGCGCTCTCGGCACCGCCGGTGGGGCAGGGCGGCGCTGAGACCATCCAGCCGGACTTCACTGCCCGCGCCGCCGACGGCAGTCTCGCGATCGCCGGCAACGCCCATGCCCGGCTGTCCCACCCGTCGTTCCACGGCGGGATCGCCATGCTTCGTCGCGGCTACTCCTATGACGACGGCCTGGACTCAGCCGGCGAGCCGGACGCCGGCCTGTTCTTCACGGCCTACCAGGCCGACCCGCGTACGGCGTTCGTCGCGGTGCAGCGGACCCTCGCGGCCGGCGACGCATTGAACACCTTCATCCGGCACACCTCCAGCGCCCTGTTCGCCGTCCCGCCCGCCGCGCCCGCGGGCGGTTTTCTCGCGCAGGGGCTCTTCGGCGCCGGCTGAACGGCACCGGCTGAATTTCGACCGGGTGATCCTGTGCCGCGCCGTTCCGCACGGCCACTGAGCCGCATCCGCACACGTGCGGCCCGCCGTCGAGGGACGTGCGGGCTGCACGGCCGGGGCAGGGTGGTCTGATGGGTGGTCTGACGGGTAATCCAATGAGTGGTCCGATGACGCCGTACCTGTACCTGTACCTGTACCTGTACCTGTACCCGTTCCCGATGCCCGGTGTGGTCGCGGCATGCCAGGCGCGCCCCGCGAGAAACCGCACACCGGCCCGGAGGTGGCACCTCTCCACACGGCCTCATCGAGGCTCGCGCGGACCACGGGGCTCCTGACCATCGGATCGGGATTTACGGGGTCTTCGAAGTTAACCGGGGTGGGCGTGAGACCCCAGCCAGTTTGGTAACTGTGCGTAATGT
>NZ_CDWTMG010000219.1:0-8374 GCF_977945845.1 Frankia sp. CcMO1 | reverse complement strand
TAAAGCACACCGAGCCTGATCTGATCCTCCGTCACTCCAGGAGTGTCACAGGAGCCCGCGGACGCCTTTCCGGACGAGCAACCGCCGGTGCCGGCGGCTACCACCAGCAGGGCGGCGGCGATACCCAAGGGCAGGACTGGGCGGCGCATAGGCGAGGGACCCCCGAGGAGAACAAGACAGGCAGCGCAGGGAAATATCCGTTCACGCTCCGGCCCGCTCGACGAATGGGCGAGAGCGCGTGGGCGGACCTCGCTGTATATGGACTATGGGACAGCTACCGCCGACCGTCGGCTGGTGCCCGCCGGCAGACGTCCCGACATTACCCAACACCACCTTCGTGGCGTAGCGGTTCAGCTGACGTGGCCGGGTGTTCGGTGTCCCGCGGGAAATCATTGTCACCACGGCTACAGTTGTTCCCGGCGCACGGGACGGCCGGCCAGACAGGCAGGCAGGCAGCCCACCGGCGGAACAACAGCAGGACTCGACAAGCCACGGCCCCGGTGCACGTGGGGTTTCGTGCCCACGGGAGATTTCTTCGCGATCCGTCTCGGTCAGCGCCTCGCCGCGCGCTCGGCGTCCTCGTCGGTGGCCGCATGATGTGTATCACGGTGACGTGATTCACGTGCGGTGCGCTGACCGTTTGAGGCCGCTTCCCAGGCCAACTCGTCCCGGTGCAGCGGCTGGGTCGTCTCGCCCGGGAAGACGGAGATCACCTGGGTGCGGTGGAGCTGGCCGGCGTCGCCGTGGGCGGCAGGTGGTTGGCGGCGAGAGTGGTGTTCATGGTCGGACGCTCCTAGACATGATCAGATGCGGTGCTCGGTGATAACGTCGCCGGTCGCGGCCAGCGCGTCCTGGGATTGCCGGTGCCGTAACGCGATCAGAACGAAGATCGCGTCGAGGACCACCAGGTGCACGATCCGGCTGGTCATGGTTTCGATCCGATAGGCGGTCTCCCGGCTGCCCGCGACCAGCACCGACTCGGTCAGCTCGGTCAGCTCGGTCAGCTCGGTCAGCGGCGAACTGGCGAAACTGGTCAGCGCCACCGTGGCCGCGCCGGTGGTCGCGGCGGTACGCATCGACGCCAACGTCTCGGTCGTCGACCCGGTGTGGCTGATCGCGAAACAGACGTCCCCCGGGCCCAGCATCCGCGCCGACACGTGCTGGACGTGCACATCCGCCGGGTAGACGGCCGGCAGCCCGATCGTCGTCAGCCGGTAGGCGACGTCGGCGGCCAGCGGGGCCGACGTCCCGACCGCGACGAACAGAATCCGCCGCGCGTTGATCAGCAGGTCTACGACGCGGTCCAGCGCGCCCGCGTCCACCGCGCGGGCCGCGACGCTCAGCGCGCCGGCCATCCCCGAGAACACCTTGCGGACCACCTCGGGTGAGCCGTCGTCCGCGGAGATCTCGTCGAGCAGTTGCCGTTCGACCGGGATCGCCTGCCGCGCCAGGCGCAGCTTCAGGTCCTGGAACCCGCGCAGGCCGAGTGTCTGACAGAACCGGATCACCGACCCGACCGAGCTCCCGGACATCTCGGCCAGCTGGGTCACCGACATGTCCAGGACCTCCAGCGGCGCCGGCAGCACCGCATCGGCGACCCGCCGCTCCGCCGGCGACAGGCCCGACAACCGGGATCTGATCAACTCCAGCGCGTCGCCGTCACCGACCGGCCCGGGACCCCGCTCAATATCGCCGACCGGCCCGGAAAATCGCTCAACCACCCGGCTGACGCTAGGCGCCACCCATGAACCTCAGGGGACGGACATGTCAATGACGGAATAACAATCCATATGTCGGTTCATCACTGGAGCAAAGTTCCTCCGCGACAGGCGGAGGCCATTGCACTACACGGAGTCACGATGCGGTCGCGGCCTGGCGGCGGACCGGCCCCGGCACCGGGGTCCGGCCCCGGGCTCCGGGGCCCTTCCCCTCATCGCGTTATCGCGTCATCGCGTGGGATCCCCCTCGTTGGCGTGGGACCCTCGCTCGGGTCTCGTCAGCCGAGGCTGGTGAGGCTGGCGATGGCCTCGTTGAAGCTCTTCGACGGACGCATGACGGCCGCGGCCTTGACGGGGTCGGGCTGGTAGTACCCCCCGATGTCGGCCGGCGAGCCCTGGACCGCGATCAGTTCGTCGACGATCGCCTTCTCCTCGTCGGCGAGCGTCTTGGCGAGACCGGCGAACGCCTCCGCGAGACGGGGGTCGCCGGTCTGCGCGGCCAGCTCCTGCGCCCAGTAGAGCGCCAGGTAGAAGTGGCTGCCGCGGTTGTCGAGGCCCCCCAGCCGGCGGCTGGGCGACTTGTCCTCGTTGAGGAAGGTGGCGGTCGCGCGGTCGAGGGTGTCGGCGAGCACCTGGGCACGCGCGTTGCCCGTCGTCCGCGCGAACTGCTCGAAGCTGGCCGCGAGCGCCAGGAACTCGCCCAGGCTGTCCCAGCGCAGGTAGTTCTCCTTGAGCAGCTGCTGGACGTGCTTGGGCGCGGAGCCGCCGGCGCCGGTCTCGAACAGGCCGCCGCCGTTCATGAGCGGGACGACCGAGAGCATCTTGGCACTCGTGCCGAGCTCCAGGATCGGGAACAGGTCGGTCAGATAGTCACGCAGCACGTTGCCGGTGACCGAGATCGTGTCCTCGCCGCGGCGGATCCGCTCCAGCGAGAACGCGATCGCGTCGACCGGAGCCTTGATCTCGATCCGCAGCCCGGAGGTGTCGTGCTCGGGCAGGTACGCCCGGACCTTCTCGATCAGCCTCGCGTCGTGGGCGCGGTTCTCGTCGAGCCAGAACACCGCCGGGTCACCGGTGGCGCGGACGCGCGTGACGGCGAGCTTCACCCAGTCCCGGATCGGCGCGTCCTTGGCCTGGCAGGCGCGGAAGATGTCGCCGGCGGCGACCGCCTGCTCCAGCACCACGGTGCCGGCCTGGTCGACGATCCGCACCGTGCCCGTGGTAGGGATCTCGAAGGTCTTGTCGTGACTGCCGTACTCCTCGGCCTTCTGCGCCATCAGGCCGACGTTGGCCACCGAGCCCATCGTCGCGGGGTCGTAGGCGCCGTGCGCCCGGCAGTCGTCGATGACGACCTGGTAGATGCCGGCGTAGCTCGAGTCGGGCAGGACCGCCAGGGTGTCCGCCTCCCGGCCGTCCGGGCCCCACATGTGGCCGGAGGTACGGATCATGGCCGGCATGGAGGCGTCGACGATGACGTCGCTGGGCACGTGCAGGTTGGTGATGCCGCGGTCGGAGTCGACCATCGCCAGGGCGGGGCCCTCGGCGAGCTCCGCGGCGAAGGAGGCCTTGATCTCCTCGCCCTCGGGCAGCGATTCCAGGCCCTTGAGGATGCCGCCGAGCCCGTCGTTCGGGGACAGACCGGCCGCGGCGAGCGTCGCGCCGTGGGTGACGAACGTCTTCGGGAAGAAGGCCCGTACCACGTGGCCGAAGACGATCGGGTCGGAGACCTTCATCATCGTGGCCTTCAGGTGCACCGAGAACAGCACGCCCTCGGCCTTGGCCCGGGCGATCTGCGCGGTGAGGAACTCGCGCAGCGCGGCCACCCGCAGGACGGCCGCGTCCACGACCTCGCCCACCAGCACCGGCAGGGACGGGAGCAGGACGGTGGTGCTGCCGTCGTCACCCGCGAGCTCGATGCGCAGCGTGCCGGCCTCGGCGATGATCGTGGACTTCTCGGTGGAGCGGAAGTCGTCGGCGCTCATCGTGGCGACGTTCGTCTTCGAGTCGGGTGCCCACGCGCCCATCCGGTGCGGGTGGGTCCGGGCGTAGTTCTTCACCGAGGCCGGGGCGCGGCGGTCGGAGTTGCCCTCGCGCAGCACCGGGTTGACGGCGCTGCCCTTCACCTTGTCGTAACGGGCGCGGATCTCCCGCTCCTCGTCGGTCTTCGGGTCGTCCGGGTAGTCCGGCAGCGCGTAGCCCTGCTGCTGCAGCTCGACGATCGCCGCCTTCAGCTGCGGAATCGAAGCCGAGATGTTCGGCAGCTTGATGATGTTCGCCTCGGGCGTCCTGGCCAGCTCACCGAGCTCGGCGAGCGCGTCCTCGACGCGCTGGGCCTCCTCGAGATCCTCGGGGAAACTGGCGATGATCCGCCCCGCCAGGGAGATGTCGCGGCTGTCGACACTGACCCCGGCCGTCGCGGCGTACGCCTGGACCACGGGCAGGAACGAGTACGTCGCCAGGGCCGGAGCCTCGTCAGTGTGTGTATAGATGATGGTCGAGTCAGTCACCGATACTCCGCTTCGCGTCTGTTTCATCTGGGTATCAAGGTATGCCCTGAACGCCCGCTCCACCGGGGTCCTCGCCGGGCCGGGGCTGTCGGCAGCGGCACCCCACCGACCAGCATGATCGTTATATCGGGTCTCCCCGCGCGCGGGGCTCGGTGACGCTCCGGACAACCCGGGCACGCGGTCGCCGGCCGGTCCCGGACGGCCCGGCTCGCCGGCCATGGAGCCAACCTCGGGGCCAACCTCTCCAAACGCAACGCGACCATCTCCTCCGGACTCGCCGCGGTGGGGGCCGATGTAGCTTATTTCCTCGGCGACCGCGGCCGCCACATCCGGATCAGCCGCCGGCAACCGGGTGCGGGTGGGACGGCGCCGGGCAGGTGTTGGGAAAGTGTTGGGAAAGTGTCGAGCAGATGCTAGGTACTGCCACCCGCGGTGGCGGACACGACGCGGAGCAGGACGGTCAGGCGGTCCCAGGCGACGAGGGTGGCATCGTCACGCTCCTCGGTGGGCGGTGCCGCGGCGAGAAGCTGCACGGTTTTCACCGCCGCGTACAAGTACAGCGGTCGGGGCCGCCAGGCGATCAGCTGCGGGTACGTCTCGTCCAGCGCCCGGTGGACGAGGTACCGGACCGGAGCATCGGGGCGATGGTGCCCGGAATCCAGCTGGTGGAGGATGGCGGCGGCAGCGTCGATTTCGTCCGCGTCCGGGATCCAGGCGTAGGCCCGCAGGGCGGTCTCCGCTTCGGTGAGCGCCTCGCCCGCGGCTGCTATCGGGTCTCCGTCGCCGTGGGGCACGGGCGGCGGGGCCCAGTCATCGTCGTCGTCGGTCATAGGACCACCGTCCCTCACCGCGGGCGTCCTGGGCTGGCGACTGACGTCCTCCCCGCCCTGAAAGGTGGGCATCCCAACTCCTACACACCCACCAAAGGGGTGCGTGGTGGTGAGGTCCGCGGTTCACCGGCACGGCCGGTGCCATGCCTCCCCGTGCGTTCACCGCACGTCCTGCGGCAATATCCTGGGCGGCGTTGATGTCGGCGTTGCACCGAAACCCGCAGGCGACACCTGCGAAGATGACGACACCCGCGACGCCTCACCGGCCGTCGACCAGCGCGTAGAACTCATCTGTCCACGCCGGTGCCCCAACCGGCCCCAGGAAAGTTGATGTGATGGACGACGACACGACCGCGCAACATCGCAAAGCGGTGATATTCCGTGAGCTACACGAGCAGGACAGCCCGTTTGTCATGGCAAATGCCTGGGACGCCGGAAGCGCGCGCCTGCTAACGCAAGCCGGCTTTGTCGCCATCGGAACCACAAGTGCCGGGCTGGCCCTCAGCCACGGTGTGGCCGACGGCGCGAACCTGATCGACCGCACGCTGACTCTTGCCAACGTCCGTGCGATCGCCGCCGCAACCCCGCTACCGGTCTCCGCCGACCTCGAGAGCTGCTTCGCGCAGACGCCCAGGGACGTCGAGGAGACCGTTCTGCTGGCCGCCGAGGCTGGAGCCGTCGGGGGGTCCATCGAGGACGCCACCGGAATACCGCAGGCGCCGATCCTGGCCTTGGACGACGCCGTCACACGAGTCGGCCACGCGGTCGCCGCCGCGCGAAGCCTGCCCTTCCCCTTCGTCATCACGGCACGCGCCGAAAACTTTCTCTACGGCCACCCCGATCTCGAAGATACGATACGCCGCCTTCAAGCGTACGCGGCGGCCGGCGCCGATGTGCTTTACGCCCCGGGCCTACTGGGCCCGGACTCCATCCGCGAGGTCTGCAAGCGGGTCCAAGGCCCGGTGAACGTCCTGGTGGGCCCGCCCCCCGTTCCCGTCGGTGACCGAACTGGGCCTGCTCGGTGCCCGCCGCATCAGTTTCGGCTCCCTCCTGCCGCGTATCGCTCTCGCGGCCGTGCTGCACGCGGCCCGGGAAATCTACGAAGAAGGTACGTTCTCAGGCGCCGCCGAGGCGACACCCTATGCGCAGGCCAATCAGATGATGTCCTCGGAGGTGCGGTAGCGCGGGCGGAGGCGGCTGCTCTTCACCGCCGTACGGGTCCGCCGACGACCGTGCCGGCAGCACCACCGTCAGCGGTCCCCGGCCCATCGACGGTCCGCTTCGTCCCAGTCCTCGTTGCGCCTGTCCAACCCCTGCCGCCAGTTCTCGGCGTCCGAGGCACTGCCGTAGGGACCCAGGCGCCGATGACCGGGCGCATCCGGCGGGTTCTCCGCGCGTCCGTGGTCGAGACACCACCACCAGCCGGACGGGTTCCAGGCCGAACTGTCCACGGACCCGGACCCGGACCCGGATCGGGAACGGGAACGGGAACGGGCCCGGCGGCGCGCCGCCATCCCTCGTAGCCATGTCCACATAGCCGTCTCCTACCCGGGTCACGCGCGCCCGATCCCCCCGCGGCGATGTCGTTCCGGCCGAGCCGGACTCACCCGCTACGTCGACCGGCTCACCGGATACGTCGACCGGCGGTAGGAAGACGACGATGCGAAGACGACGATGACGAGACGACAACAAGGAGACGACAATGAGCCACGAAACCACGCCGTCGTACGCCGCCGAGACCCGGCCGTTCCCACTGGAGCCGACGCCGATTCACGTGCCCGACGACGTGCTCGCCGACCTCCAGCGGCGCCTGGAGTTGACTCGCTGGCCGCTCGACGCGGGCAACGAGGACTGGTATTACGGCGTGAACCGTGCCTACCTGCAAGAACTTGTCGACTACTGGCGCACCGGCTACGACTGGCGCAAGTCCGAAGCCGCCATCAACGCCTACGAGCACTACCAGGTCGAGGTCGAAGGCGTGCCGGTGCACTTCATGCGCAAGGCCGGAGTCGGCCCCGATCCGATCCCCCTGATCCTCACCCATGGCTGGCCCTGGACGTTCTGGCACTGGTCCAGGGTCATCGATCCGCTGGCCGACCCCGGCGCGTACGGCGGCGATCCCACCGAAGCATTCGACGTGATCATCCCCTCGTTTCCCGGCTTCGGGCTCTCCGCACCACTGCCGAACAACCCGGACCTGAACTTCTGGAAGGTCGCCGACCTCTGGCACACCCTCATGACTCAGACCCTCGGCTACGACAGGTACACCGCCGCCGGCTGCGACGTCGGAGCCCTGGTTACCGGCCAGCTTGGGCACAAGTACGCCGACGAACTGTATGCCATCCACATTGGCTCCGGCCTGAAGCTCACCCTGTTCAACGGCAACCGGGCCTGGGACCTCAGCGGCGGCCGGCCCATCCCCGACGGCCTGCCTGACGACATCCACGCCCAGATCGTCGCCGTGGAGAAGCGCTTCGCCGTCCACCTCGCCGCGCACGTGCTCGCCCCGAGCACGCTCGCCTACGGGCTGTCCGACTCCCCGGCCGGGATGCTCGCCTGGATACTCGAACGCTGGGTGAAGTGGAGCGACAACGGCGGCGACATCGAGACCGTCTTCACCAAAGACGACCTGCTCACCCACACCATGATCTTCTGGGTGACCAACACGATCGGTACCTCGATCCGCACCTACGCCAACAACAACCGCTACCCGTGGGCCCCGTCCCACGACCGGCAGCCAGCCATCGAGGCGCCCACCGGCATCACCTTCGTCGGCTATGAAAACCCACCCGGCGTCAGCACCGACCAGCGGGTTCAGAACTTCCTCGACTCCGACCGCGCCGCCTGATACAACCACGTCAACCTCAACGCCCACGACCACAGCGGCCACTTCATTCCCTGGGAAATCCCCGCTCAATGGGTCGACGACCTGCGGCGTACCTTCCGCGGCCGCCGCTACTGATCTTTAATTCGTGATATCGATGGATCATGTTTTTGTGGGTCATGATGGTCGCGGCCGATGCCGGGATCGTGGCCACCGACCCTTCGGCGCCGGCCGGCGAACCCACCCGCCCCGCGCTCCCGGATACGATCATCGCCGTGCACCCGTTCCACGTCGTCCAGCTCGCGAACAAGATGGCCGGCGAATCGCTCGCCGCGGAACGGCGCGGCGAACACGAAGCACAAGCACCCAGGCGGTGTTCCTGATCCTGGCTCTCGCGAGTAGTGTGAGTAAATCATCTTTCGGTCAGCATCTTTCGGACGACTCGTTCGAGCTCGGGGATCTTCTCCTGAAGTACCTGCCAGACCAGGGCGTAAA
>NZ_CDWTMG010000218.1:0-8473 GCF_977945845.1 Frankia sp. CcMO1 | reverse complement strand
CAGACCCTAGTCGTCTAACGCTGTTAGTCGATTCTAGCTAGCAACGTTAGTCAACCGCTTGTCAAGAAGCCGGTGCGCGTCGCGTCTGGGTGACCGGCTGCGGGGGCAGTCGACGCCGCCCTGTTCGGCGGCGTCGCGCCGGATGAGACATTGGGTCCGGATGAGACAGTGGGTGTTGTCCGATGAATCGGCGGCGCTGATCTGGACCGACCGGAGCCGCTCGCTGAGCGAGCCGTGCCGTGCCGCGGCCCGGATCGGTCCAGCCTGGCCCGGGTCGGCCCAGGTGATTAGTTGATCAGTTTGATGAGCTGGCGCCCGTCGAGCCAGTTGCTGGTGACATCGGTGAACGTGTTGTTCTTCCACGCCAGCAGCCGCACCGCCGTGTTGCAGACCGCCGGGAAGATGTCGATCTGCTTGCCGTCACAGGTGAACGGATGGGCCATGACGTTCGGGTGGTCGTGGGAGGCACGAAGCGCCGTGAGCAGGGCGGCCGAGGTCGGCTGGGCGGTACCGGCCAGCAGCGACCGGATGTTGAGGACGGCGGAGAAGGATCCCTGCGACGACGAGGAACGATCGGCCTCCGGGATCGCCTTACGGAACGCCGCCGTGTCGGCGTCACCATCGCTCGTCCCGACCGGCAGGTAGCTGGAAGCGAAGTAGAGGTTGTCGGTCCGGCCGCTGGCCGCGCGCGGCACCGCGGGGGTGGTGCAGGGACCGATGAAGTAGATGTCGCTGCGGATGTTCAGCGCCGCCGCGGCCTGGACGATCCGGGTGCACGTCGCTGCCTGGAACACCACGATGATCGCGTCTGGCTTGCCCGCCGCGACCTGGGTCAGGGCTGGCGCGAAGTCCGCCGCGTCGGATTTCTCTGGCACCAGTTTGATATCGGACACACCTTTATGGCGCAGGATGTTCTGTGATCCCTGGATAGCGGCGGACAGCAGGCCGGGCAGGTCGAGGTACAGCGCGTGCACGCTGCGCACATGCCGGATGTTCGTCAGATAGTCGGTGAGGCCGAGCAGCTCGCTGAGCGAACCGCCGGAAAACGCGAAGGCGTTGTGTGAGCCGAGTTCTCCGCTCAGCTGAGGAGAGCCGGTGACGTACGGGATGTGGGCGGTCTCGTATATCGGCATCGCCGCCTCCGCGCCGAAATCGATCCCGCCGACCACCGCGAGTGGTTTCGTGGCGACAAGCCGGTTGGCGCAGTTCTGGGAAGACTCCGGCGAGCCGTCGGTTGCGCAACTGATCAGCCGGAGCGGCCGACCGTCGAGCCCGCCCAGAGAGGTGTTGGCGTAGTCCACGGCGGCCTGAGCGGCCTTCCGGGTCTCCGGGTATGACCCGACAGTGCTGTTCTCAACCGTTACGAAGCCGACAGTGACCGGAGGCCCGGTCAGGCGGCTCGCCGCCGCGCTGCCACCGGCAGCTGCGCCGGACGAGCCACCGCGCTGACTCGTGCACCCGACGACGACAACGGACAAGGCTACGGAGAACGCGAGGAGGATGCGGGAGGCTTGTCTCACGGCTCGTGAAGCTACACTTCTGTCGTCCAGTTCTGGGGGCTTGACCGTCGACCGGCCGGACGGGGACTGTTGTGTGACCATGCGTCCGGTCTTCATCGCAGTTCGGATCTCTCTATCTGTAATAGATGCGTCTACGGGGGCCCGGTGACAACGTATATAGCAGCATTGCTGCTCGGCCTTGGCCCGGGGGCCGTGTACGCGGCGCTCGGGCTGGGGCTCGTGCTCACCTACCGCGCGTCCGGCGTGGTCAACATCGCCCATGGGGCGTTCGCTATGTACGTCACCTATCAGTACGCAGAACTACGGGAGGTCGGGGACCTCGTACTGCCCGTCGTCGGGATGTCGCCAAGAATTCATCTCACCGACACGCCCACCTTCGGGCTAGCCCTGTCAGTATCCCTCGCAATGGCGGCAATCCTAGCGATGGTATCCTATCTGGCTATTTTTCGGCCCTTGCGGCGTGCCCAGCCGCTGATGACGGTCGTGGCTGCGGTCGGCCTCACGATCGCGCTGCAGGCCGTCGCCGTGCTCCAGTTCGGATCTGACAACAGGTTCCTTAGCCCGGTGCTGCCGCAGTCACCGCTGTCCCTGCTGGGCGTGACCGTGGCGAGCGACCGGCTGCTGCTCGCCGCGTCGGTCATCGTGGTCGCCGCCGGTCTGTGGGCGATGTCGCGCTGGACGTTGTTCGGCCTGGCTACCCGCGCCGTCGCCGAGGATGAGCAGACCACCGCGCTTCTCGGTCGGCGGCCCGGGTGGATCGCCGCCGTCAACTGGGTCATTGCGGCCGTGCTCGCCGCTCTCGCCGGGATCCTCGTGGCGCCGATCAGTGCGCTGAATCCGACGAGCTACTCGCTGTTCGTCGTTCCCGCGCTCGCCGCCGCTCTGCTCGGTGGCCTGTCCTCGTTCGGTCTGACCGTCGTCGGAGCTCTCGGCCTCGGCATGACCCAGGCTGTCCTGATCCCGCTGCAACAGGACGTCTCCTGGTTGAACCAGCCGGGACTGCGCGCGCTGCTTCCGATGCTTCTGGTCATCGCGGTGGCGAGCCGGCGCGGGGACCTGATTCCCGGTCGCGCCGCGGGCGTCGCCGTGTCGGCTCCGATGCCGGTGGTCGAACCGCCGGAGTCTCCCCTGCGCCACCTCGCAATCGGTGTGCCGTTCGGGGTGGTCGCGATCCTCGTGCTGACCGGCCCCTACCGGCTCGGCCTCGAACGCAGCCTCGCTGGCGCCGTGGTGTGTCTGTCGTTCGTCGTGTTGACCGGGTACGTCGGACAGCTCTCGTTGGCGCAGATGACCCTCGCCGGTGTCGCCGGCTTCCTGTTGGCCAGACTCCAGGGTGAGCTGGGCGTGCCGTTCCCGATCGCACCCCTGCTCGCCACGAGTGCCGCCGCTGTGGCGGGCCTGCTGCTGGGGGTGCTGTCACGGCGGCTGCGTGGAATCGACCTGGCGTTGATCACTCTGATCGCCGGCGTCGCGATCCAGGAGGTGGTGTTCGGAAACCCGCTGGTCACCGGCGGGTTGGCCGGGTCGGTAGTACCGAATCCGAAGATCTTCGGCCTCGATCTCGGGCTCGCCGGTGCCGGGTTCCCTCGGCCGGAGTACGGGCTGCTGGCGTTGGCCGTGCTCGCCGCGTGCTGCTACGGGGTCGCCCGGCTGCGCACCGCGGACCTGGGCCGGCGCATGCTGGCCGTGCGCGCGAACGAACGGGCCGCTGCCGCAGCCGGGATCGACGTCCGTCGTACGAAGGTACTCGCCTTCACTCTCTCCGCCGCGATCGCCGGTCTCGGCGGTTGCCTCATCGGCTACGGTCAGGGACGTCTGTCCTTCGACTCGTTCGGCGTCACGGCCTCGCTGTTCTTCCTGGCGATCGCGGCCGCCGGTGGGGTGACGAGCGTCGGCGGAGCGTTGCTGGGCGGTCTGCTGGTGCCGGGCGGAATCGTGTTCATCGTGCTGGACCAGGTTGCCGGGCTCGGCAAGTACCAGTCCGTGCTGTGCGGGATCGCCGTCGTGGTGCTGGCGGTGCTACGTCCGGCCGGGCTCGCGTACCGACCGCATCGGACGGCTCGCGCCGATCATCAGAGCCGCGTGGATCGGTCGGGTGGCACGCATCGGACCGGTTCTGGGCAGCGAACGCGTCGAGGAGATCACGTGCGACACCCGCAGCCGCCGGACCAGGGCCGGCCGAGCCTGACCCCGCATCCGGTCAACCCGGGCGGAGCCCCGTGACGGCGTTGCTGGCGGTCGACATGCTCGCCGCCGACCAGGGCCGTACGCGCATCCTCGAGGATGTCTCCTTCACCCTGTCGGCCGGCACCATCACCGGGCTCATCGGACCCAACGGAGCCGGAAAGACGACGTTGATCGACGCCCTCACCGGGTTTGCGTCGATCAGCGCGGGCACCGTCACGCTGGACGGTGCCGTGCTCGTCGGACTGCCGGCGCATGAGCGGCTGCGGTTGGGGCTCGCCCGCACCTTCCAGGCGCTGGAACTCTTCGACAGCCTGGAGGTCGGGGAGAACCTGGCCGTCGTCACGCCCCGGGCACCCGGACCCGCGGACGGGCCAGATCCGGCCCGGTCACTCGGGCTCGCCACGATCGCCGACCGCCTGCCGTCGACGCTCTCCTACGACGAGTGGTCCTCGGTGGCTCTCGGCCGCGCCCTCGTCGCCGGGCCGAAGGTCCTGCTGCTGGACGAACCGGCCGCGGGTCTCGACCCGGCCGCCCGCCGGACGCTCGCCGACCGGCTGCGCCGCATCGCCGCCGACGGCATCGCCGTGCTGCTCGTCGACCACGATGTGAAGCTCGTCTTCGACGTATGCGACCACGTCCTCGTCCTGGACGGGGGCCGCGTCGTCGCGCGCGGTCGGCCTGCCGAGGTGCGCGCCGATCCGGCGGTCCGCGCCGCCTATCTGGGCGGTGGTGAGCCGGACGGCGGCGACCGCGCCGGGCCTGCCCCGGCCTCTGCCTCCGGGTCCATGCCTGGCTCCACCCCGGCGCCGGCCCCCGGTCGAGGCGGGGGCGATCTGCTCGTGCTCGACCGGGTCACAAGCGGATACGACGGAGTTCCGGTGCTCCGGGACGTGTCGCTCACCGTCGGTGCCGGGGAGATCGTGGCGCTGCTCGGAGCGAACGGCGCGGGCAAGACGACGCTGATCCGCACGGCGGCGGGGCTGCTGACGCCGTCGAGGGGGCGGGTCAAGGTCCTCGATGACCGGTCGCGCCGGGCCGCGCCGAGCACACTCGCCCGCCGGGGGATGGCGGTCGTACCGCAGGGACGAGGGTCACTCGGGCGGTTGACCGTCCGCGAGAACCTGCGCCTGGCGGCCGGCCGGCGCTCATCCGGCGAGATCGGGCCGGTGTTGGACTGGTTCCCGGTGCTGCGCGGCCTGCTCGACCGGTCGGCCGGAGAACTGTCCGGGGGTGAGCGGCAACGGCTCGCGTTGGCTGTCGCTCTGGTGCGCAGACCGCGTCTGCTGCTGGTGGACGAGCTGTCGTTCGGCCTGGCACCCGGGGTCGCGCCGCAGCTGCTCGCCCTGCTGCGCACGATCGCCCTCGAGACGTCGACCGGCGTGCTGCTGGTCGAGCAGTTCGTCTCGCTCGCGTTGCAGGTGGCCGACCGTGGCTACGTTCTCGACCGGGGCCGGATCGCGCTGTCGGCGAGCGCGGCGGATCTCGTCGCGCGTCCCGAGCTCATCGAGACGGCCTACCTGGGCGGGAGTTCCGGGCCGGCGGTGGCCCCGGACCGCTGAGCTGGTCCGGCGTTCCCCGCCACGCGGAGAAACCGGGGTCCGGCGGAACAGGGCTCTCACGTCGCCCGATGGTGTGGGGCATGCGTCGGATGAACCGGAAGGGGTGGCGAGCGGGCCGGCGGTGTCTTACTGTCGACAAGCGTCGAAGTTGATCGCGGGAGCTCCGCCAAGGGGCTGAGAGGGCGGCTGGGGCCGCCGACCGCAGGAACCTGTCCGGGTAATGCCGGCGTAGGGAGTCTTACATGGTGTCGCGCACCGACCGTTCGTCCTCCTCTGTCTCGTCCTCCTCCTCGTCCATCTCGGCCGCGGCGATGACGGCGGTCTCGACGGGTCCGCTGACGGGCAGCCGCAAGACCTGGCTGGTCGGTGCGGATCCCGATCTGCGGGTGCCGATGCGGGAGATCGTGCTGACCACGGGTGACACCGTCGTGGTGTACGACACCTCCGGTCCATATACCGATCCGGGGGTGACCATCGACGTGCGCCGGGGTCTGCCGGCGACGCGGGACAGCTGGATCGCCCAGCGTGGCGACACCGCGCCGGATGAGCAGCGGACCGTTCCCGGGACCGGGGCGCCCGGTTCTGGGACGCCCGGTCTTGGCGGGACGGATCTCGGCGGGCAGGTGCGAGTGCCCCGTCGGGCGGTGCCGGGACGGCCTTCCGTAACCCAGCTGGGCTACGCCCGCCGCGGTCAGATCACTCGGGAGATGGAGTTCGTCGCCCTGCGGGAGGGTCTTCCCGTCGAGACGGTGCGGGCGGAGATCGCCGCGGGGCGGGCCGTGCTGCCGGCGAACGTGAACCATCCCGAGTCCGAGCCGATGGCGATCGGCCGTGCGTTTCTCGTGAAGATCAATGCGAACCTCGGCAACTCGGCCGTTACCTCCTCAATCGAGGAAGAGGTCGAGAAGATGGTGTGGGCGACCCGCTGGGGCGCGGACACCGTGATGGACCTCTCGACCGGGTCGGACATCGCCCTGACCCGTGAGTGGATCATCCGCAACGCGCCGGTGCCGGTCGGGACCGTGCCGATCTACCAGGCGTTGGAGAAGGTCGGTGGCCGGCCGGAGAAGCTGTCCTGGGAGGTCTACCGGGACACCGTGATCGAGCAGCGCGAGCAGGGTGTGGACTACATGACGGTCCACGCGGGGGTGCTGCTGCGCTACGTGCCGCTGACCGCGCGGCGCAGGACCGGGATCGTCTCGCGCGGCGGCTCGATTCTGGCCTCCTGGTGCCTGGCCCATCACGAGGAGAACTTCCTCTACACCCACTTCGCCGAGCTGTGCGAGATCTTCGCCGCGTACGACGTCACGTTCTCCCTGGGCGACGGCCTGCGGCCCGGGTCCATCGCGGACGCGAACGATGAGGCACAGCTCGCCGAGCTCGCCACCCTGGGCGAGTTGACGCAGGTGGCGTGGGAGCACGACGTCCAGGTGATGATCGAGGGCCCCGGGCACGCGCCCATGAACAAGATCGAGGAGAACGTGCAGCTGCAGCGGGAGCTGTGCCACGACGCGCCGTTCTACACCCTCGGGCCGCTGACCACCGACATCGCCCCCGGCTACGATCACATCACCTCCGCGATCGGGGCGGCGATGATCGGATGGGCCGGTACCGCCATGCTCTGTTACGTCACCCCGAAGGAGCATCTCGGCTTGCCTGACCGGGACGACGTCAAGGCCGGCGTCATCGCCTACAAGATCGCCGCGCACGCCGCCGACCTCGCCAAGGGTCATCCCGGCGCGCAGGCCTGGGATGACGCCCTGTCGGACGCCCGGTTCGAATTCCGCTGGGCTGACCAATTCCACCTCGCGCTCGACCCCGACACCGCACGCGCGTTCCACGACGAGACGCTGCCGGCCCCGGCCGCGAAGTCGGCGCACTTCTGTTCGATGTGCGGCCCGCACTTCTGCTCGATGAAGATTTCCCACCAGGTGCGGGCACACGCGGGCGGGGACGGGCTGGACCCGGCCGGGCATGGCGCGGGCCCGGCCGGCGACGAGGCGGTCACCGCCGGCCTGCGGGAGAAGGCCGCCGAGTTCAACGCCGCCGGCAATCGGATCTACCTTCCGGTGGCCAACTCCTGACCGACCGTCCCGACGGGCTCCTGCCGGTCAGCGGCGGGCCCCGTCGGGCGCAGCGGGCGCAGTGGTCCAGTGGTCCAGTGGTCCATAAAAGATATCTAAAAAAGATAGCTAAGACGATTACTTTGGCGGGGGAGTAACCTCTCAAGAGGAAGTGGAGTGGTTATTTGGGCGATCGGCTCGAGGGGAGGTCTCCGATGAACCCGGACGTGCTGATCGGGTTGGGCGATCATCCGGTGCTGGACTTCGTCAACAGCCTCGCCTTCTCGGCGGACGGCCCGATCGAGTTGATCGCCGATGGGCGGAGCTACCTGCGCTGGCTCCAGCTCGCGGGGCTTGTCGGCACGGCCGAACGAGAGGCGCTGCCTGCTCGGTTCGGGCCCGAGGAGCTCGACCGCATCGCCGTCGCCGCGGTCGAGCTCCGGGAGTGGCTGCGGCCGCTTATCGGCGCCTGGGCGGGCGGCAGCTCCACCGTGCCGGACGAACCCACGCTGTCGCGACTGAATGGGCTGTTGGCCACCGACCATCGGTACGCGCGGCTTACCCGCGTCGGCGGTACCCCCGCGATCGTCGAAAGCGGGACGTGGGCATCCGCCGAGGTCCTCCTCGCCTTGCCGGCGCGGGCCGCCGCGGACCTGTTCGCGCATGGCAACCGGTCGCTCGTCCGCAACTGCGACGGCCCGACCTGCACGCTGTGGTTCTATGACCGCGCCAAGGCCCACCAGCGTCGCTGGTGCAGCATGGCCATCTGCGGCAACCGGGCCAAGGCGCGGGCGCACCGGCCCGCCTCACCACTGGACGCGCTCCTGGCGCCTTAGCCGCGGAAGGTTCTGCGGTAGGCGTTCGGGGGACTGCGATGGCGTCGCGCAGGTGCTGACGTAGCGAAGCGGCGGGTGAAGGTTCGGCGACTCATCCCGGCGTGGGCGGCCAGGTCCTCCAGCCGGAGGGCATGGTCTAGCTCTGTCTTCCGCACATGGGGTTTCGATGCGTTGACCGGCCTGGTTTCCGATCAAGGTGGCCGGGTCGGATCGACGCCGAGAATGGTGAGGAGGTGCTGGTGCAGAGCCGAGGGGCGGGGGATGTAGGCGGCCTGGTCGCCTTGGGCGGGCACGAGGGGCAGCCTGCT
>NZ_CDWTMG010000217.1:2479-9088 GCF_977945845.1 Frankia sp. CcMO1 | reverse complement strand
GGCGGCGGCACCGCCGAGCGCGCCGATCCCGTTGGCCAGCAGCGCCCGGCGGCGCAGGCCCGCCGGGCGCTCGCCCGTCCTGTCCTGGGTGCGGTCCCCGGTCACGGCGTGGTCGGAGCCGCACTCGGCGCGGGAGCGGTGTGTGCCGCCGAAGGGGCCGGCGTCATGCCGCCCATGTCCATGCCGCCCGCGCCCGGGGCGTAGTCCTCGTTGCCGCCCGTGAACGCCCGGCCGGACGCGATCATCGGGACCGTGGTCCCGGCGGCGGTGGCGAGCGTGATCGCCACGTCGTCGCCAGGCTTGATCGGCTTTGTCAGCGACATGAACATCAGGTGGTCCCCGCCCGGGTTGAGCTCGTGTGACCCGCCCGGCGGCAGGACGATGCCACCGGTCTTGGGCCGCATCTGCATCGTGCTCCCCGCACCGGGCACGACCTCGTGCAACTCCATCCGGGTGGAGGCGGGCGAGGACGCCGAGACGATGCGCACCTCACGGTCGGTCGTGTTCCGCAGGACGCCGAAGGCCGCCGTCATCCCGGTGTCCGCGGCGCGGACCCACGCATCGGTGATCGTGACGGCCGCGGCGGGTGACGTGGTCTCGGCGATCGTCGGTGCGGCGGACGCCGTCGCGGCGTCGTCGCCGCAGGCGGCCGTGGACACCGCGATCGCGAGACCGGCCGCGGCCGCGCCGAGCGCACGACCCGAAGAACGGTGGAAGGAAACAACGTTCATGACAACTCCCTTGCGGCGGACGGTGACCCCGTCCGCAGGTTTCGAAAGACCGTGATGGTTGGCCGGCGTCAGGACTTGCGCCTGCGCACGGCGAGGAACGCGGCGGCCAGGCCCGCGCCGCCGCCGATGAGCGCGAGTGCCGGAAGCAGTCGGCCGGGTGACTCCGGGGTCGACCCGGCGTCGACTGGCACGACCTGGTCCGGCGACGCGCCCGCTGTGGCGTCCGGAGCCGGGGCGGCGGTCGCCGGGGCGGTCGCGGTCGGTCCCGCACCGGACACGGAGAACGGGAACGTGCCCTGGATCGGATGCCCGTCCGCCGCGACGACCCGCCACACGACCGTGACCGCTCCCGCCGCCGCACCTGGTGCCAGCCGCTGGACGACCTGCCCGCCGCTCGTTGCGGGCGACCCCACGGCGACCGTCGCGCCTGCGGCGTCGGTCACGCGCACCACCGACCCGAGCGGGAGCAGCGGGTCGCTGAAGGTGAGCACGACCTCGGCCGGCGGCGCCTGCACCGTCGATTGCGCTGCCGGCGAGGTGCCGACGAGTTCAGTGTGCGCGGACGCCGGGACGGCGACGGAACACACGACCAACAACGCAAACGCCACGCAAGTCACGCGGGTACCGACCTGGAGCAACAGGCGTCGAGGCGCGGACATGGTCGACCTGGTCGACATGACAGACCCTTCGGCGGGGCATCCGCCCGTCAACGACGGACGCGAACGGCGCGCTCCCACCGGACGCCGCGCGAAATCCCCGACCCCGAGCGCACAACGGCCTCAGGCTCCAGGACCGCTCAGGACGTGCGGGCGACGAGGAGCGCCGGACAGGCTGTCCGTGCCGGTGGCCCGCGGCGTGGCGAGACCCGAAGGTAGGTGTCACGACCGGTCGGACGCGGTGCGTCCGCCGAGACCGGCAGTAGGCGGAGCGCCCACACCGGCGGCGCGGCCTCGATGAGCGCACGGAAGGGAATCCGCGCCCAGAAGCCGGCGATTGCCCATACGGCACGCTCGCCGCGGGCGAGCAACGCGGCGACCACGAGGGTGGCCACGGCGTGCGCCGCGATCATCCACCAGCCCGCACCGGCGTCGACGGCGGAGCCGTCGAGGGGACCGGTCATCGCCATGCCCCCGTCCGCGCACGGACTCCCGTCGACGTAGGTCAGGCCGCCGCTGCCCACCCCGGGGCCGGCGTGCATGGTGTGGCCACCGGCCGACGTCCCGCGCGGGGACGCGCAACCCGCGGCGGCGGCCGTGAACTCCAGCCCGTAGTGAAGGATCACTTGCCCGGCGGCCAGAACCCCCAGCAGCGCCGGCAGACCCAGCCTGCGGCGCGCGACCTGCACCGCAACCGCGGCCATCACCACTGCGAGCAGGCCGATCGCCACCGGTCCCGGCGCGGCGCCCCCGGCCGCGACGTGGGCCGAACCGGACAGCACGGTCACGGCCGACGCGAGCGCGAGCGCGCGTCCGAGACGCACCCCTCCGCTCGCCGGCGCAATCACGGCGCGAACGCTACCCCGCGAGCCCTCGGCCCGGAAAGCCCGCAATTCCCACACTGCGACGGCGGACCAGACCATGAACCGAGACCAGGCCCCGCCCGTACCAACGGTACTCAGAACCGCCTGTCACCAGCTGGACCTGGTGATGCCGGGAAGCTGGCCGCGGTGTGCCACGCCGCCTGGTCCGGTGGCGGGAGTGCGGAACCCGTTTCCGAAACCGGAAGTGGCTCCGGTGACCATGCAAGCGAGCAGACACAGGCACCCTTTACATGATAGTGATTATCAGTATGAGATATGCCGAGCCGACTCCCGTATTGACCGTCTGCTCGATGGACCCCGTGCTGCGCGACGTCACGGCCGCGACGCTGCTGTGCGACCTGCCCGGCGCGGTCGTGCTCCAGCACGACCTGAATCCCGATCCCGGCGCCGGCCCGGCGCTGCGCCGCACGGTGCACGACCTCGATGGTGTGATCGAGCGGGAGTCCCTCGACCTGGACCACGCCTGCCTGTCCTGTGCGCTGCGGGAGGACGTGCTGCCCGCGATCCGGCGGCTGACCGACCCCGGCCGAACCGGGCGCCGCCCGCGCGCCGTCG
Source organism: Frankia sp. CcMO1 (assembly GCF_977945845.1). Classification (NCBI taxonomy): domain Bacteria; kingdom Bacillati; phylum Actinomycetota; class Actinomycetes; order Frankiales; family Frankiaceae; genus Frankia; species Frankia sp. CcMO1. Next base: position 6,262 of record NZ_CDWTMG010000217.1, on the reverse strand, counting down.
TGCTGGCGCTGCCGGTCACCGCCGAGGCGCTGCCCGTCGTCCGCGCGATCCAGTCCTTCGGGGAGGGCTCGCCAGCCATGGCGTCGGCGGTGCTGACCGTGATCGATCCGTCCACGGCCGAGTGCGACCTGCTCGGGGACGATCTCCTCGCGGAGCGCGGGCTGGAGATGGCCGCCGGCGACCGCCGCGCGGTCGGCGAGGCCCTGGCGCATCAGGTGGAGTACGCCGACGTGCTCGTCACCTCCGACGACCCACCGGCACCGCGGGCCGCCGCCCTGCTGGCGCACCTCAGCCCGGCGGTGACGCGGACCCTTGACGAACTTCGCCCCGACGGCCTGCTCCACCTGCGAAGGCCGCTCGACGACCCGCGTGGTGACCTGCGCCGTGCCGCTCCGGTGGCGACGGGCGTGGATTCGCACAATTTCTGGACGCTGGACCTGGACTCCTGGCGCCCGGTGCATCCGGACCGCCTGCACGAGGGCATGGAGGCCCTCGCCTGCGGGCCGCTGCGCGGCCGTGGCTACTTCTGGCTGCCCACCCGCCCCGACACCCTCGGCGCCTGGGACGGTGCGGGTCGGCAACTGTCCATCGGCAGCATCGGCAGCTGGAACGGCCTCCGCCGGCGGACCCGGCTCGTCATCACCGGATCAGGACTCGACCCCGACCTGTTGGGCCGGGCGTTCGACCGGGCACTGCTGACCGACGCCGAACTGGCGCGGGGCCTGGGCTGGTGGGCCGGGCGGCAGGACGGCTTCGAGCCGTGGCTCGGCGACCAGGAGGAGGCCGCCTGATGCACCGACCACCCCGCCCGCAACGAAACGGACGCCACCGCGTCGCACCGGACGGGCACGCACGTGACGTCCCCCCGGCCGGCCAGGGCGCATCGCGCCACAGGGCGCCGCATGCCGACCCGCCGGGGCCGGTGGTGGCGGTCTGTACCGGAGGCCGCTGCCTGGGCGCGTACCGATCGAGCGATGTTCAGGAGCTCGACCTGTCCGAGCTGCGTCAGGCCATCCGGCGCACGCCGGGCGGGGTGCTGGTGACCTGCGGCTGCCTGGGCAACTGCGACCAGGCCGGGCTCGTGCTGCTCGGCTGGCAGGGCAGCGCCTACGTCGAGTACCGCGCCCTCGGCCACATGCACCGGACACGCCGCCTGTCGGAACTCGCCGGGTGGCTACCCGGCCCGGGACCGGCCAGAACGCTCCTCGGCGGCGCCGGCCTGCCCCCAGCCTTCGCTGAGACGGCGGCTGATTCCCGCACCCGCCGCGGTCCTCGGCCGGAGTGATCAAAGGGCGAGCAACCTCGTGCGACCGGCGGACGCCTCACCGGGATCTCGACCACGTGCCACACCGCGGCCGGCGCCAGATACGGTCAGCACCCGCCCCCTCACCGAAGTGCCGGCCGGCCTGCACCTGCAGGGCGCGCAAACTGTTTCGCACGGCCGGGGGCGCGGGGGCACACTGGTCCTATGTCACGCCGGGGGCCTCGATCTGTGCGATTGCTGCTGGCAGGTTTCGTCGGGTTGCTGGATCTGTCGGCATGGTTGCCTCAGGCTGCCTTCGTCATCGACTCCCTCGCGCTTGCAACTCTGATCGTCGCGTTCATCGTCGCTGCTCACGATGTGTTCACGGTGTGCGGGCCTGCGCGGTCCGCTCCCGTGGCGCGGGGGCCGCGATCTCCGGTGACGATGCTGCCGAGCCAGGCGAGGTCGGCGTCCAGTACGCGTGCGGGACATCGCCCGGGCACCCGGCCCCAGACGAACGGCATGCCCACCGCCGTCGTGGTGAACCTGCTACGAGACGAGCCTGCTCATGGTGAGGCGTAGGCGGGTGGTGTCGCTGGACGTCCAGCCGCGGGGTGGGGCGATCGCGGCCCAGGCGTCCACGACGCTGTCGTCGTAGCGATGGCCTGAGCCGGGTGGGACCTGATTGGCGTGGATCAGGTCGGAGGTGACTTGCCAGAAGGTGACGATGGGGTACCAGGACATCGCTGGGGAGACGTCGTCGCCGCGGCGCTCGCTGAGCCAGTCGGGTCGGGTGAACAGCAGGTGGGGAGACCACCAGACGATGGGATCGGAGGCGTGTTGGAGGAACAGCACGCGCGGCGCCTGCCAGCGGCTGCCGGCTGCGGTGAGGTCGTCGCGGTCGTCGGCGAATCTGACGGTGGTTCCGGCGTCGTAGACGGGCAGGTGTTCGGGTGAGCCGGGGTCGCGGTGGTCGACGATGGAGCGCCAGAGCTGGTTGGAGTCGGGTGGCCCGGCGAACAGGGCGCCGTCGGCCCGCTGTCGGATGGCACGCAGGTCCGTGAACGCGGCCTGGCCGCCGTTGGAGCCGAGGCTTTCGCCGAACACCAGCAGGCGGGGGCGGCTGGTGGGTGGCAGGGTGCGCCAGCGGTCGTAGATCTGGTTGAACAGTTCCCGACCGGCGAGTTCGGCGCGCTGGTCGTCGAAGAGGAAGGACAGCGGGCTGGGCAGGTAGGAGTACTGCATCGCCACGATGGCGGTGTTCCCGCCGTGCAGGTACTCCAGGGCGCGCGCCGCGTGGGGGTCGACCCACCCGGTGCCCGTCGTGGTGACCACGCACAGCACGCCCCGGTCGAAGGCGCGTGTTCGGTCCAGCTCGGCGACGGCGGTCGCGGCCCGTCGCCGGATGCTCTCGGCACTGCCCGGGTCACGGGTTTCGGCGGCGGCCGAGCCGAGACCGCCCAGGGCCGCGTCGCCGGCACCAGGGGTGTCCAGACCGACGTACACACGGATCGGCTCGGTCGCGGGCCGGCCGGTAACGCCGTTGATCTGTGCCGTCGTGGGGGCGCCGGCCACGAAGCTGCGTCCTTGCAGGCCGAGATCCTCCCACCGGACCAGTGAGCCGGGGCTGCCGGAGCGTAGTGGGCTCGTGGGGCGGTGCACGCCCGGCTCGGTGCCGTCGTTGGCGGCGCTGAAGGCCTCGTCGACCACGGCCAACGCCGTCCGCTTGACGACCTGGTCCATGAACATGCCCGAGCCCATGACTACGAGTGCGACGCTGGCGACACCGGCGACGACCGGAGGCATCCGCCGAGCGAGTCTCCGCGACACCAGGCCCACGGCGAACCGGAAGCCTCGGGCGACCTGGACGAGCGCGGCGAAGATGGTGACCGCGACCGCCAGCAGGAGCATCGGTGACGACGGCCCGGGTTCCTCCAAACCGACCAGCAGGTGCGCCTGGCGCTGCCAGCGTCGCGACGCGACCAGGAACACGATCACCGCGGCGGGTGCGGCGACGGCGACCAGCCACAGCGCCGCGACACGCACCTGTCGTCGGAGCGCCGGGACGGGTAGTCGTTTACCTGCTGCCACGACAAGATGTCGCAGCAGGCAGCCGCAGCCGTAGCCGGCGGCGGCGTTGATCCCGGACAGGCAGCCCTGTAGCGCGGGTCCCCTCGGAAGCAGCGACGGTGTCAGCGACATGCAGACGAACAGCGTCGCCGCCGACACCCCCACCGTGTCGTACCACAGCCACCCGGGCAGCCGGCCATGACGCCGCCGCCATGCAGCCAGCGCGGCGGGCAGTGCCAGACCCCGCCGCGGGCGGGGTTGGTCCGCCTTCGCGGCGGCGCTCCTGTCCGCCCGGGCAGGGCCGGCCACTGCCGTCATAGTGTCGCCAGCTCCGGTTCGTCGCAGGTCACGCGCGCAGGCCATCGTGGATCGGCAACGATGCGCAATCTCCATCCAAGAGGCCGGTCGATGGGAGTGTTAGGACGTTACCGTGACCGAGGCCAGCGAGCCCCTTAGAGCCTGTTGGTAAA
>NZ_CDWTMG010000217.1:0-1893 GCF_977945845.1 Frankia sp. CcMO1 | reverse complement strand
TACCAACAGGCTCTTAACGCCTAGCACGGAGTCGGCTCCTGCCTCAAGGTCGTTTCGCCGTCCGGCCGGCGACCGGATCTCCCCTGGAGACGGCGAGCTACCGCGGCCGCCGTCGGCGTACGGAACGAACAACCACCGCCGAATCCGTCCTACGCAACGTCGGCGACATGAGTGGCGATCTCAGGGCGGGGGTTGCTCGGAGGCGACCTTGGTCTCCTGCGGGGCGGTCCGGTCCGGCTCGGCAGCTGCGCCGTCGTTGCTCGTGCCCGGCGGTGGGCGCAGCCGGACCTTCGTGATGGCGTGACCGGTGACTTCCACGACCTCCCCGGTGTAGGGACCCAGGTCGACGCGTTCGCCGGGGCCGGTGGGGATGTGCCGGAGCCGGGCGAGGACGAGCCCGGCGATGGTGGTGTAGTCCCCGTCGTCCCGGGTGTCGACGTCCACGCCGATGTCGGGCAGGTCGTGGATGGGGAAGGTGCCCGCTAGCAGCACACTGCCGTCGGGCTCGCGGACCACGGACTGGACGTCGCGGTCGGTCTCGTCGTAGATCTCACCGACGATCTCTTCGACGAGGTCTTCCATCGTGACCATCCCGTCGACCGCGCCGTGCTCGTCGACCACCACGGCGAGCTGCTGCCGGAGCTGGCGCATCTGCCGCAGCGCGTCGGACACCCGCAGGGTGTCGGGAAAGAACACCGTCGGGCGGACATGCTCGGCGACCGTGCCGGTGGCGTGGACCAGGTCCCGAAGGTGCGCGACCCCGAGGATGTCGTCGGCGCCCGCGGGCCCGGTAACCGGCGCCCGCGAGTGGCCCGAGCCGATCAATCGGCGCAGCGCGTCGTCCACCGGCAGGGTGCCGGGCAGGAAGACGACGTCCCGGCGCGGGATGAGGATCTCGCGCAGGACCCGCTCCGCGATCTCGAACGCGCCGCTGATGATGGTCCGCTGCTCGGGCGAGAAGTCACGCCGCGCCGCGAGCATGTCGCGGATCTCCTCGGTGGTCACCTCCTGCCGCGCGGCGTGCGGGTCCCCGCCCGCCACCCGCACAGCCAGATCCGTGGCCAGACCCAGGAACCAGACCGCCGGACGCGACAGCGTGGACAGCAGGTCCAGCGGGCGGGCCACCAGCAACGCCCACCGCTCCGTCCGCTGCATCGCCAGCCGCTTGGGCGCCAGTTCCCCGACCACCAGGGTCAGGAACGTCAGCACAAGGGTGACCAGTACGATCGCCGCCGGCTTCGCGGCCGACCCGAGGAACCCCAGCGGCCCCACCAACGGTTCCGCGAGCGAGACCGCGGCCGCCGCCGAAGCCAGGAACCCCGCCAGGGTGATCCCGATCTGGATCGTCGCCAGAAACCGGTTCGGATCCCGTGCGAGCCGGGCCAGCACGCGACCCGACCGTGACGTGCGCTCCAGTCGCTGCAGCTGGCTCTCGCGCAGCGAGATCAACGCCATCTCGCTGCCGGCGAACACCGCATTCAGCAGGACCAGCACCACCACCAACCCCAGCTGTGTGCCGTAACCGCCCACAGAAGATCAGCACTCCTCGTCGCATCGAAGGGAACACGGTAACCAGGCGCCGCGCCATCCACGCCAACCCGCGCCACTCATGCCGAGCGCCCCCACCCGCCCCAGGTCGCCACACACAGCCTGAACGCGCCGGGGCCCGGACCGGTGCCGACGCCGAGGCAGCCATCCACGACCGGAGCTAAGCGGCTGATACCGGGCAGTCGCAGCCACGTGCCGTCCAGACGATCCGACCGCCAGCGACGCTGATCGACGGCTACCGCAAGCCCGCGCACGGAAACCCTGCAAGCTTTTCATGCCGCAGCCGACGGGCTACTTCGATGCTGGGCCCAGGGACGGGCCTGGCGTGGGCCCGAGCCAAGGAGT
>NZ_CDWTMG010000216.1:0-8628 GCF_977945845.1 Frankia sp. CcMO1 | reverse complement strand
CCTTGAGATGGGAGGCAGCGAGCATCGTCAGGTGGTCCAAGACGGCCTGGCCCTTCTCCGCCGTCGCTAGTGAAGGCATGCCTACGACGCCGGTCGTCGTGTACTCCCGGAGGCCCAGGGTCAACATGTGTGCACGTGGGCCGCCGTCGTGATCGGCTGTCTTGTAGCTGTCGCGTACGACCTCCGGCATGGCGTGCAGCAAGATCGAGGTTTCCAGCTCGCCCGCGTGCATGTCGTCGTGGGCTGTCGTCTCAAGGCCGACTGCCGTCCGCGCGTCCTTCCACTCGGAGCTCGTCGGGAACAGCCCCATCCGAGCGCCCGTGACCGACGACTCCTGGACGACGTTGGACAGGACGTAGTTGCCGCCGTGGCCGTTGATGAGTAGCAGTCGGCTGATCCCGGAGGCTTCGAGGGAGCGCGCCACGTCGTTGATGACGGCGTGAAGGGTCGCGGCGCTGATGCTGACCGTGCCTGGCCACCCCGCGTGCTCGTGTGAGCACGAGATGGTGACGGGAGGGAGGAGGAAGAGGCCGTAGGCGTCCGCTACCTGCTGAGCAATCAGACAAGCGATGAGCGTGTCAGTCGCAAGCGGAAGGTGCGCGCCGTGCTGCTCGAAGCTCCCGACTGGAAGGACGGCGACCGTTGCCGAACGCTCCGCTTCTTCAACGGAGGTCGCAGTCGGCAGGAGCTGGGTCACGCAAGCCGTCCTTTCCTAGGCGCTGCTCCCGATCAGAGTAGCCACGCCGTCGACCACTGCCGACACGTGAGGGCGTGTGCGGAAGGGCACGAGCTGGGCGCGTAGGCGGCGGAGCTGCCGGATCGTCCGCATGGAACGTGTCACGCTCGCGATGGCCAGCGCCTGCATGCCGAAGTGACATGCGGCGTCGATGTCGTCGACCCCGGCGCACGCCGATGCGCGGCGGGCGAGGTAGAGGCCATGATCACGCCGCAGAGCGTCATTGCCGTCGGAACTGGCCTGGGTGAAGACCTGAAGTGCGAGATCGGGCCGTCCAAGCTCCATCCACGACGTGGCCGCCTCCATCGCGACGTACGGGAGAGTGCAGTACCCGGCCAGCTCGCTTCCGGAGGGGTCGTCCTGCTCGACGGCCTCGAACGCGTTGTTCATGGCGGCCAGGAAGTCGTCGGTGTCGCCGAGCGCTGCATGAGCGTTCGCCTGCTGCCGATACGCCACCGCTTGAAGCTTGGGAGAGAGACCGGAGCCAAGGCTGACCGCACCGTCGGCCAGGCCCAGAGCAAGACCAGGGTCGTTGGCGTCACTGGCGATGTTGCTCTTGCGCATCAGGAGATAGGCGCCGAGCGGAGCATCCTGCAACTCGGTGGCGAGATCTCTCGCCCTGTCCGTCGCGACCATGGCCTGGTCGTAGCGGCCGGCGTCTTGGAGCAACCAGCCATGGAACTCGTGGTACCGGGACGCCATGTTGATCACGGCACGGCGTCCCGGCCCGCGTGCTTGGCGAGCAGCGGAGCTGAGAGTGCTGACCTGCTGCCGCACCATCGCCTCGACCATGTGCGGACCCATGACGTTGTCAGCGCGGACGTGCTCCGCCAGCAACGTCCCGTAATACGCGACGGCCTCGCTGCTCAGGAACTCAGGGATGTGCGGGGCGTTGTCGCCGTCATCGTCCTGCGGGAAGCCCAGTTCGTCGTCGGTCATGCCGTAGACGGCTCGAAAGACCTGGCGATAGGTAGGCCCCGGGAGAACACGGCCGTTCTCCCAGCGGGTGACGCTGGTCTTGAGCGCCTCATCACCGGGCAGCGTGACGCCGAGCGTCCTGGCTGACGTCCGCATGGCCGAGATGAGGCGCGGCTGTGACCAGCCCATACCCCTGCGGGCCGCCTTGAGTGGAGTGCTGGCAGTGATCTCGGCCGCCCCCTTCCTGTCCTGGACAGGATGCCGCACCAGGGAATCGATCCTAAAGGGCCGACACAGATACGTGTTCCCCCATGTTCCCTGGTGCCGGGTCCTCTTCAGACGGTGAACCGACTTCGCTAGACGGAACGCAGGGACTGATGGGTTCCTGCGGCCGGCCGGAAGCGCGGGAGCCGCAATCTCATGGACGAACGACTTGTGACCCTGGAGTCCTTCACCTGCGCGCCGGCCGGACCCGATCCCAGGCAGGCGTTCGGCTACCTGTGCTTACCGCGTCATATGGCCGCTGGGCGAGTCGCAATTCTGCGGTGGCGGATGACGACGTTCGCCATCCGCGAGGGATGGAGTATCACTCGCTGGTTCATAGATGACCGCGACTCACACGGGGCGAGGTTCGTTGCCATGACCGCGGCTGTTCGGCGCGGAGAGGCGGGCCGGGTGATAGTGCCCGAGGCGGTGCACCTGTGGCGATCCCAGGACACCGTGAGGCACGCGGAGCACCCCGACATTGGCCAGCAGCTTGGAGTGAACGTCCACGCGGTGGATGACCTCGCTGGGGAGCTGGTTAGCACGGCCACGCTGAATCGAGCCACGTCATGGTAAGGATGCCGGGCGCAGGGCGGGTACGTATGCGAGCCCGTGTCACACCATGGAAAGGGCTGGAGCCAGCGGTCCGGGCCGTGGGTGCGATGCAGTCCGTCGATGATGGTGAGCGTCTTGGCGTATGCGAGATCCAACTCTCGCCATTCCACGCGTCACCGCGGGCTCGCTGGGGGCCGGTGCTGACGTTCACCGTCGGCTGGGATCTCGTCAGCGTCTGGAGAGATGCGCACTGCTGCGCCGTTCTTGATCGTGCACTGTTCCGCGCATGCCTGAGTGACGAGGCGCTCCGAGCCGACAGCACGTGGACGGTCGATGAGCTGACGTGGGTCTCCGGCCGTGGTGACGTGATCATCGGACTGGCGGATCCACGAGCGGATGTCGCACGAGCGCCATCCTGGTGGCTCGCGCCGGGGCCAGGGATCGGGTCTCTGCGAGGCGAGATCTGATGGGCTACGCGTCCGCCGGACCGTACAGCGCCGCCTCGCGGAGAGCGCGGCGCCCAGGAGATGTGCCGAACGTCGCCCGAGTCCACGACTCCTTCCTGGGTGGGAAGGACGCCTACGGGATCGATCTAGCGGCGGTGGCTCACCTACGCCAAGTCACACCGATGCTGGAGGCAGGCGCACGCGTGTCGCGAGCGTTCATGCACCGCGCGGTGCCCTCCATGGCCGCCGCCGGCATCGAGCAGTACATAGACATCGGGTGCGGATACCCGACGGCGCTCAATGTGCATGACGTTGCGCAGCACGTGAATCCCGATTCAAGGGTGCTGTACACGGACGTCGATACCGGCGTCCTGGTGCATTCGCACGCCCTGCTCGGCGGCTGCCGGGGCGTGGGTGTCGCGTTCGCCGACGCACGCGACGTTCACGAGTTGCTGACTCATCCAGTGTCGCGGCGCCTGATCGACCTGCGGCGCCCTGTCGGCGTGCTGGCTGTCCACGTGCTGGAGTTCCTGGACGACCCCGGCGCCGAACGCCTGCTCGACATGCTGGCGTCCGCACTCCCGCCCGGGAGTTGTGTGGCGGTGACGCAGACGGCGCCCGACCTGTTGCCGGCCGAGTTGAAGGCGGAGTTGCACGCCGGAGCCTCCGAGTACACACGCGTCGTCGCGCCGTTCCGCGTCAGGAGTAGCGACTGGACGCGCCGCATGTTGTCGCGATTCGAAGCCGTTCCAGGCGGGATGGGCCGAGCGGACACCTGGCCTCTCGACCGAGAGACGAACGGGGCCAGCGCGCCCACTGCTGAGACCGCGCCGGTTTTCGCAGCGATCGCTCGGCTGCCGCAAGCGAGCGGAGGTGATGCCGTCACCGCGACGTAAGACCTCTTGAATCCTCGCTCGTGAGGCCGGGCCACCCATCGCCCGTGGAAGGAATGACGGGTGGCCCGGCTGGGGTGTGACCCCGGTGCCAGATGGTACTCGGGGTATTCGTTCCACCTTGCCCTGTTCGGGCATGGATTGGCGTGTTCCCCGGTCGTCGCAGCAGTGCGGAGGGGGACAGCACTCATTAACGGATACGAGGAAACGCCGGAGGACCGTGAATCGGCGGGCTCGTGGGCATGGCCGGCGGACGCTGCCGGTCTAGCGGATCAAGCGGACTGGACTGAGGAGATGCCGTGGCATCCGGTGGGTTCGGGCGAGGCGGCGAGCCTGGTCGCGGCCTACCGGCAGGCGCGACTGGTCGCGGAGGAGCTGCGCGGGCGTCTGATCGCGGCGGGCATCGCGCCGGCGGAGCTGCGGGGGCTGTGCGCGAGCGTGGACGAGGCCGGGCGGCCGGTCGTCGTGCTCGGTCACGTCAGTTCGGCAGCGGCGAAGGAGCTGTGCCGACTGCTCGACCGGGCATCAGCAGCCTGACACGGATCGGTGTCAACGTCTGCGGGGTGTGCTCGGCATTTGGCCGCGCCCGAAGGGCGCCGCGACGGGACCGGCCGGAGGCCGCATGCCCGGCGCGAGCGCCGCCGTAGGCGGCGCGGCCCGGCCCGCCGAAGGCGGGCCGTTGAAACAAGTAGACCCAGGTTTGCACCAACCACCGAACAACTGAGGGATGCCGGGGCGTCTCGACCGCTAGGGGAAACAAATGCGTCCAACTGACCAACAACTCGCACTGGACCGCGTGGCCGGGGCCGATCCTGCTCACCCGATAGACGCCCTGTTCGTCAACTCGCCATTGCGTGACTATGCGGAGCGACCGAGGGTCAACGACTTCACGTTGCCAGTTCTGGGGATGGGTTACCTCGCGACGTACGCCGCCAGCCGCGGATTCAACGTCGCGGTGCTGGATGCCGAAGCGCACGGCCTGAGCATCGCCACCACGACCGCGACCATCAACGCCCTGGCCCCGCGCTGGGCCGGGTTTGCACTCCTGGCTCCTACCTACGAAATCTCCGCCACTATCGCCGCCCAGCTCGACCCGGGCATCAACCTGCTACTGGGCGGGCACCAAGCCAAGGCCATGCCCGTAGAGATCCTGACCGACCCGCGCATGACCCGCTGCCAAGCCCTCGTCCTGGGTGAGGCCGAGACCCGCGTCGTGGAACTCCTCGACGACCCAAGCCGACGTGCGGACCTGCCGGCCGTGATGTGGCTCGAACCGATCCTCAAGACACCCGTGACAGGGGGCCGGCCTGGCGGCAGGGCCGACTACCTCGCGCCGGACGTGGACGCCCTACCGTTCATCGACCGCCGCTACCTGGCACAAGACCCACGACCGATCGGCGACCGGGTTCAGGCGAACATGGTCGGCGCCCGGGGTTGCCCTTACAACTGTTCCTTCTGCGGTGCCGCCGTATCGGCCAACCCCGATATCACCATCCGCACCCGCCGCCCGGACAGCATCCTGGCCGAAATGGACGCCCTGCGAGGTGACGGCGTCACGGCGTTCCGGTTCGTGGACGACCTCTTCCTCGGCGCCCGACGCGTCATCGATCAGATGATGGCCGCCTTCACCGTGGACCGCGTCGGCGACTGGGCACGCTGGGACGCCACGGGCCGTATCAACGTCCTGTACCGCAGTCCCGACAGCGTTCTGGACACCCTGGCCGGCAACGGTCTGCGCGAAGTCGCCCTCGGCATCGAGTCGGGGAGTTCACGCATGCTCGAGTACATCGACAAGCGCATCACCCCCGACATGGCGGTGACGGTGGTCCGCCGGCTGACCGAGCGCGGCATCAACGTCAAGGGCTACTTCATCCTCGGCTTCCACACCGAAACCGTCGCCGAGATCGACGCGACCGTGGCCCTGGTCGAGGGACTCTGGGAGATGACCGACCAGCTCCCCGGCTCCTTCACCGCCAGCGTCTTCGAGTTCCGCCCCTACCCCGGCACCCCCGACTGGACCCGCATCCTGGCCACCGGCCGCTACACCCCCGCCCAGCTCCTGAACTACACAGCCGTCGACCTCACCGACGCCGGAGCCGACGAACTCATGCGCAAGCGCGACGAGTTCAACTTCTCCAGCAACCTCCCCCTGGCCGAGGCCCCCATCCCCTACATCCGGGCAGCCCTCACCCGCCTCTCCCGGGCTCAGCATGAACGCAACGCCTCCCTCGCCTGACCACGACACCCGATCATGGGTAGCGTTCGGTTCCAGCCGGAAGCATCTCCGGCCGGATAGACCATCTTGAGGAGGATGAGGGTGACCGAGCGGCACCGCAGCATCGTCGACGTGCACGTCGTGCTCCGCCGTGACGACCGCGTGCTCATGCTGCGCCGGGCCAACACCTCCTACGGGGATGGCCTGTTGTGCTTCCCCAGCGGGCACCTCGAACGCGACGAGTCGGTCCTGGACGGCGTCATCCGCGAAGCTCGTGAAGAGGTCGGCATCACCCTCGCCCCAGACGCGCTTCGGTTCGTGCACGTCCTGCACCGCGGCGACGCCGCCGGCAACGACCGGGTCGGCTTCTTCTTCGAAGCCACATGGTGGGACGGCGAACCGATCAACGCCGAACCACACAAGTGCTCCGAACTGGTCTGGGTCCACCCCGCGGACGGACGTGACGACCTCGTCCCTTACCAGGCCGCCGGACTCATCGGCAGTCTCGGCCCCACATCCTTCTCCCTGCACGGGTGGGAGTCCGACCGCGTCGGAACGGCGTAGACGACCGTCGGCAACCTTGTTCTGCGGCGACCTCACCTGAGGTCCGCACGTCACTTGAAGCTCGCGTCACGCGAACCGCAAGTGGCGAGCCTGCCCACGACCTGCCGCCGCGTGGAGACACCCGACGCCGCTGCCTATAAATTATGTGGATATTTTGAACGATTTGCATAGATAACACATAGGGCAATTGGCTACTGTGCGAATGGAGTTCGCCATGTCAATGTCTCGCGTATGATTGAACGATTGAACGGGCTTCGTGCCCGGCGAATAGTGTCGGCGGTCGCTGCAGGAGCGATTCTTTTGGGCGGCCTGACATTAGCCGCCCCGTCTGCAGCTGATTCCTCCACTGCGATGGCGGTTTCGGCGACCAAAAAGCCAAAGCCTAAGGCCTACAAGAATTGCAAGGAACTCAATAAGGTTTACAAGCATGGCGTAGCGCGCAAAGGTGCGAAAGACAAGGTGAAAGGCAAGGGCAAGCCGGTCACCAACTTCACGATTTACACTAAGGCTTACAACCTAAACAAAAAGCGCGATAAGGACAAGGATGGTATTGCGTGCGAGAAGAAGTAAAGGAGCGTCTCCGATCGCGACGTGTGTCCAGCTAACGAATCGGCGTTCCACGCGGCGGGGCAGGCGCCGCGCCAGCCGGCCGGCAGCCGGACCGCCGGGGCTGCAAGGAGTCGAACCCCGATTCCGCGGATTGAAGATCCACAGTTCGCGACGATGCTCGTCGCCACCGGATCTGGCCCATCACCTGCGCCGATCCATTGTGGCTCAGCGCGTTTGCGTCTGATGATGCTTGTGGATTCCGGTCGTTCGGGGTGGGTTATGTGTGGAGACGATGATGAGGTTCCAGCCGCCTCGCTGCATTGTTCGGGCGAAGCATGCGGTACGAGAGTCCAGGATGCACTGCTGAATGCCTCAGGCTCAGGGGCGAGTCGCTGTCGGGTCGATGTGGTGGGAATGTCTGAGGGACTTTCGGGCTCGTGACACTTCGAGTCGTGCGATGGGCGCGCGAACGCCTCAGTCGTGGGCGGCGCGGTACGACGGGTTATGCGCGAGGGCCCGTCAGTTGGACGCCAGTGACGACCCCTGAGGATGTTGTCCGTCTCCAGGTCTACGGGGAGGGACCGATCAAGGTCTACCTGGAGCCGGAGGGAAACGAGGTGGCGGTACCAGAGGGCGATTGGCTCGTGATCAGCTTCCCGGAGCCACAGCGCGGCGCGATCGAGGTCGTCCATGCACCTGAGGCGATTGTCGTGATGCGACCCTCGGGTGACTATCCCACCGTCACACGCAGGGACGGCAGTGAGGTGCCGTGGTGATTGATCTCGATGATGGGTGCGTAGCGCTCTCGTCGCTCCCGAAGATATGTGGTCAATCAGGTGAGTTTGAGGGGTCTGTCCGCACGCCATGTTCCGGCCGCCTCCACCAAATGCGGGAGGTGCGCTGCGTGTTGAATGATTACTTTAGGTGGCATGACCCTGACTGATAGCGAACGCGTAGCGTACGTCCCGCCGCCCTGCCCAAAGTGTGGAGCGGCCTTGATAGTCGGCTGGTCCAACGAGCAGCGACTCGGTTACGACGGGCCAAGATGGTTGGCCCGTCATGAATGCACCGCTGCTTGCGGTCGGATCGCCTGTGACTGAACTGAAAGCTAGGAATCTTCATGGGTTTTAGGGAGTGGTGGGGGAGGCACAAAACGCGCTCTGCCGATGAACCACCGGCCGAGAGTTACGTCTCGCCGTACTCGCCTCGTAATGGCGTCCTAGACCACTTGGTGGCGCCACCTGATGGGCATCCGGCAGTTCATCTCGTGAAGCAGCATCGAGCAGGTGAGGGCAGCCTGTGGTTCTGCGAGGACAGCACAGGCCTTTTGATGGCGCCGGTCGACCGACGACTGGCTCCTCTCGGCATCTACGTCTCCAAGTTGCGCGGCACGGCGTATCACAAGGGCGCCTGTCGCAAGGGTGACTTTTCACCTGGGACCCGTGTTCGCCTCGTGCGCGAGCCGGAGAACCCGTATGACCCTAATGC
>NZ_CDWTMG010000215.1:0-8681 GCF_977945845.1 Frankia sp. CcMO1 | reverse complement strand
GCGAGCAGGTCGCCCACCGTCGGCGGGCGCCACCGTACGGTCCATCCGTCCGCCTCCAGCCGGCGCTCCACGGCGGGCCCCGCCCCCGGCGCGCCCGCGCGGCCGACGCCGGCATCCGCGCCGGCCAGCTCCCGCACGTCCACGTCGAACTCCAGCTCCTCGCCGCAGTGCGGGCAGCCCAGCCGCAGCGGCAGCCGCTGGCCGAACAGCCGCCCGCGCAGCGACAGCAACTCAGCGTCGCGGGCGCCGACCGGAGCGGCCAGCAGCGCGTGGACCTGGTCGGCCGGGCGGGCCAGGGCGTGCAGAAGCAGGGCTCGCCGGCTCCCGCTCGCCCCGGAACCCGCCTCCCAGGTGGCCAGCAGGGTGGCCGGGCCGGTGGACGGACCCGGTGGGCTACGGAATCGTGATGACCGGCTCTTCCGGCTCCGCAACCTCGAAGTCACGCTCCCACCCCTCGTTCTCCAGCTTGAGACTCTGGATGGCGACCGCGTTGGCGTTCGCGTCCAGCTCGCCGAGGATCTGGTACTCGCTGACCCAGCACCGGTACACCTTGTAGGCCACGGCCACCTGGCCGGCCTCGTTGAGCAACTGGATCACGATGTCCTTGCGGAAGTCGCGAAGCGAGGACTCGGCGCCCCGGCCCTGGCCGACCATCCAGACCTTGTTGGCCCAGCGGTCGAACTCGGGGTCGTGGGTGACGCCGCGTTCCAGCGTGAGCGCCTCGAACTCGGTGCGCCCGGCGGACTTGTGCGGTGAGCTGGAGGAGCCGCCGTCGCGGTGCTTGACCACCTCGGTGGTGCGCTTCATCGGGCTGATCTTGCTGATCCCGGCGACGATCCGTCCGTCCCAGACCACCAGGAACTTGAAGTTCTTGTACGGGTCGTAACGCTGCGGATTGACAGTGAACTCGGCCATGCGGACCCCTACACCTCCACCTGTCCGGTCATCTGGGCGATCTGGATAATCACGAACTCGGCCGGCTTGAGCGGCGCGAACCCGACCAGGATGTTGACCACGCCGCGGTTGATGTCATCCTGCGTGGTGGTGTCCTTGTCGCACTTGACGAAGTACGCCTCCCGCGCCGACGAGCCCTGGAACGCGCCCTGCCGGAACAGCGACTGCATGAACGCGCCGACGTTGAGCCGGATCTGCCCCCACAGCCGCTCGTCGTTGGGCTCGAACACCACCCACTTGGTGCCGCGGTACAGGCTCTCCTCCAGCATCAGCGCGGTCCGCCGGACCGGCACGTACTTCCACTGGGAGGCCAGCACGTCCGCGCCGTCCAGCGTCCGGGCACCCCAGACCACCGAGCCCACGATCGGGAACGTCCGCAGGCAGTTGACCCCGAGCGGGTTGAGCAGCCCGTTCTCCGGGTCGGTCATGGGTACGGTGAGCGAGCGCACCCCGGCCAGGGTGGCCTCGGTGCCGGCCGGCGCCTTCCACACGCCGCGCTCGCCGTCGGTGCGCGCCATGATGCCGGCGACCGCGCCAGACGGTGGGAAGACCCGCAGCTGCCCGGTGAGCGGGTCGGTGAGCTGGATGCGCGGGAAGTAGACCGCGGCATGGTCGGCGCTGGCGCGGACGGCATCGAGCTCGGCCAGGTTCGTCCGGGCCGCGTCGACGCTGGTCCAGCTCTGCGGCGGATCGACCAGCAGCAGCATCCGCTTGTCCTGGCAGAGCCTGCCGGCCTCGGCGAGCACCGCGCCCATGCTCTCGGTGGGCAGGTCGCAGACCGAGGGCAGGCAGAGCAGGTTGACGTCCTCCACATCGCGCAGCGCGTGGATGCCGGTCTTGGCGCTCGGGCCGCCGATGATGTCCCCGGCACCGGGCTCGCCGGCGCCGTCGGTGCCGCCGGCCAGCTCGTACGCGGTGGGCTGGACGGTGTCCTGCAGGCCGAGGTTCTGCGCGCCGGGGCCGCCGAAAAGAATCTTGGTGCCGGGTACGCCGGAGAACGTCTGGAGCCGGTCGCCGGCCGCGACCACCCGGGCCAGGGCGAAGCCCGGCTTGCTGGACACCTGCCGGATCTTGCGCTCGAGCAGCAGGGCCAGCCCGGCCACGTTGACCGGAGGGTCGCCGTCCTGCGCCGGGTCGTGCAGCACGAAGTCGAACTCTTCCGGGTCGTTGTCGACCTGCACCTCGACCGTCTGGGCCAGGTCGGGCAGCGGGGTGGTGAACGGCCTGGAGACCGTGCCGGACGGGTCGGGCAGCCCGGCGCCCGCGGCGACCGCGAGATCGACCAGTGTGGACGTCGGGTTGACGATCCGCTCGGCGAACCGCACGTCGCCGCCGTCCACGGACAGGTTGCGGTGTGTCTCGCTGACCGCGCCGGTGAGGTCGGCGACCCGCAGGTTGAAGGCGCCGGGTGCGGCGGTGTCGTGGTCGATGGTCACCCGCAGCCCGTTGCCGAACGTGCCGGGCTCCTTCGCGGTGACCTTCAACGACGCGGCGCCCTGGCCGGTGATCTGCGCCCAAGCCGCCGCCGCGCCGCCGGCCGCCACCCGTACGACGATGGCGACCGAACCGCCGTTGAGGAAGAACTGCTGGACCGCGTACCCGAGCACGCCGGTCGGGGTCAGCCCGCCGAACCGCCGCTCGAAGTCCGCGAAGCTGGTCAGCGTGACCGGTACGTCCACCGGCCCGCGCAGTGTGCTACCCACGAACGCGGTCACCGATGTGGAGACCGCCGTGATCGTTCGGACAGCGCTGGGAAGTTCCTCGATGTACACGCCGGGATAGGTGGGTGTGACGGGCATGTCACCTCCAAATCTTCGTGGCACAGTGCCTATTCATCACCCCGCCGCCCCACCCACGCCGTTGGGGCGGGTGGTCGGGCACAGGGTGAAGCAAGGCGCGCGGAAGAGCCCCCCGTGTCGGCGACATGTCACGGAACACCGCGGCGAGGGGATTGAAGAACCTGCGCCCATGATGCTGGTGTCGCAATCTCACGCAAGTCTCTCACGGGCCATACCGGTGTCAATGGGTCAAAGAAGACACCCGCTTCGGGGACTACTCCGGCGTCCACGTCGACCCCTCGGCCGCGAGCGCCACCCGCCCAGCCGGGACGGACCGCCGTGCTCGAACAGCAGTACTTCACCGGCGGCACAAACTGGGCCACCTACACGCATAGGCCGAATCAGCTTCGGCCCCGGCCGCTAGCGCGGAGCCACGAAGTCGCGCTCGCAGCCCATCAAGACCGCCAGGTCGCCGATGTGAACCGTGACCCTCCACGTCCCCCACACAGGGCGCGTCATCGCGACCGCCAAACGGCGGTTGCTGCTCGCCGTTGTACGCGAGCGGATCGACTCGACGGAGGAGAGGCACATCATGGAAGGCCAACCCGGCGTAGCCCCATCCCTCAACGACCATTCGACATGCAGGCGTTCGGCGCGGGCCTGGACCGCCCGCGCCACCCTGCTGGCCCTCATGGCCAGCGGCGCCTTGGCCGCGGTGCAGTCACCCGCCGAGGCAGCCGGTACGGCCCGCATCGGCGACGTCATCACCGTCAAGGCTCGCGACCTCGGCACACCGAAGGACGCCGTCTCGTCCAGGGCCGTGGCCGTGAACAACCGCGGTCAGGTGGTCGGCACAACCGTGTTCCGGGCCGAGCCGAGAGTGGAGCGGCCGTTCTTGTGGCAGCACGGCAGGATCCGCGACCTCGGGACGTTCAAGGGCCGCAGCGCCGTGGCCGTTGACATCAACGACGCCGGCCAGATCCTCGTCCACATGAACCCGTACGACGCGACCACTCCCGATCGCGCCTTCGTATGGCATCGCGGCCGCAAGACCGATATCGGCACCCTGGGCCGCGACACCCGAGCCGTGGTGATCAACAACCGTGGCCAGGTGCTCGCCACCAGCGTGACGAAGTCCGGCCAGCAGCGCGCGGTTCTCTGGCAGCAAGGCCGGTTGCGGGATCTCGGGACCCTGCCCGGCACCACACACGTCGAGGTCACCGACCTGAACGACCGGGGTGACGTCGTCGGCTGGATGGCCACGGACCGCGGCTTCCAGCAGGTCTGGTGGCCTGGTGGCCGGCCCGGCCCGGTTCCGCTCGACCTCTACGCCACCCTCCAACTAAAGATCAACAACCGCAGCCAGATCGCCCTGACACTTGAGGCGAGCGAACCCAGTCAGGGCCGCTTCCCGGCCATCTGGTCGAAGGGGAAGCTACGCGCCGTAGCGAGCATCAACGGCTCGGCCGCCGACATCAACGACCGTGGCCTCGTCGTCGGCGACACCGCGACGTTCTGGGACGACTTCCGCTACCAGGGCATGGCCTGGCAGGGGAAGCGCGTGACGCTGCTGCCCATCCCACCCGGCTACGACAACGCCGCGGGCATCAAGGTCAGCAATCGGGGGCAGATCCTCGGCGTGGCTGACACCGTCGAGTACACCAAACCGCGATGGCTGGTCTGGCAGCACCGCCAGACCGTCCTCCTGGCACCGCTGGCGCGCCGGCCGGCCACCCAGGCATACGACATCAACGAGCAGGGGCAGGTGCCCGGCGAGTCCTACGTCCTCGACGAGCAGCGAGGAGCGCTGCTGGGCCGGGCCGTCTTGTGGATGGTCGGGCACCCGCCGCAATAGAGCCACGGTCGTTGGCGGCCCTGGTCGCGCGGTCCGGCTCAGCCAGTCGTGTGGCCGTATGCCTCCAGGCCGCTGACTTGGACGTTGGACGGGCTGTAGGTGCTCGTCGCCCGCAGGCGCAACCACCGCCCGGCCGTCGGGGGAACGACGAACGTATGCGGTCCTTCTGTGTCGGGCAGCGTGGCCGTGGCGATCGTCGTCCAGCTCTGCCCGTCCGTGGAGGTGAGGACCGCGACGGCCTTCGGTCCGTACTTGGGGCGGGAGAAGATGCGGACCTGTTCCATCGCGACGTCGCCGCCGAGGTCGACGGTCAGATCCTGTGGCGCGGCCGTGGTCGGCAGCGAATTGGCCACCCAGAACGTCGTAGGGTCACCGTCGACGGCACGCTGCGGCGGGTAGGCGGCCTGGCTGGACGTGGCGGTCACCGGGCGGTTCTGGGCGACGTCGGTTCCGGGCAGGAACCGGTCGTGGACGGAGAACTCCTGGATGCTGATCCACCGGGTGGCGTCCCCCGCGAGGCCGGTCACGGTGAGCCGGGCGTACCGCGCGGTGAACGGGCCGCCGACGAAGACGTCCGGCCGGGATCCGGTGGCGGTGTTCGCGGTGCGGTCCACCACCCGCGTCCACGCGGAGCCGTCGGCCGACGTCTCGACCGTGTAGCTGTAGGGGCGGTCCTGATAGGGCACGAGCAGGGAATTGCTGACCCGGCGTCGCTCGCCGAGGTCGACCGTCACCGACTGCGGGAAGTCCAGGGCGGACCAGCGGGTGGTCACGTCCCCGTCGACGACCCGCCGAGCCTCATTGCCCTCCTGCTGCGCCGTCGCCTGGACCGGCCGGCCGGTCGAGACGGCGGCGGTCAGCCGCGCCACCTGGCTGCCTGCGAGCAGGAACGCGCCGACGCCGAACGGGGGCGAATCAGTGTGCAGCGTCCCCGGCGATGTCGAAGACGCTGGGGTCCGTGGACCGTCACCGACGTAGGGCTTGCCCGGCCCACCGGCAACGTTCTGGGTGTTGGACACGAACCCGCTGGCGCGCAAGGAGATCGTGGTCAGCCCCTGCCAGGCACGGGCGATCACCGGCAGGTATGTCGCTCGGTCGAGAATGCCCGCGTTGACCCCGTAGGCCATCGCGTACGTGAACAACGCGGTGCCACTGGTCTCGGCGTCGGGATACAGCGCCGGATTGACCAGGCTCGACCGCCACATGCCGTCGCTGCCCTGCAAGCCACGCAGACGGTCCGCCATGGCCGCCAGCATGCTCCGGTAGGACGCCGCGCGCGGGTCGCCGGCGGGCAACTGCTGGAGCACCTCGGCCATCGCGGCCATCACCCAGCCGTTCCCGCGGCTCCAGAACACCTTCTTACCGGCCGGATCCACCGAGTCCTTGTAGCCGCAGTCGCGGTACCACAGACGCGCGGCCGGATCGTACAGGCCGGGTGCCTTCCCCGCGCAGCCGCTCCGCCCTGACACCCCGTCGTCCCGGGTCCACTCGTACAGAGCATTCATCTTCGTCAGGTAGGCCTCGTTTCCCGTGCGCACAGCCCATCGGGCCATGCTCGGCATGGCCATGAAGAACGCGTCGATCCACCACCACGATGTGGTCGGCAGCGACTTCAGGTCCTTGGACATCCGGGCGTCGGATGCGGCCAGGGACGCGGTCGTGTCGATCCGGTTCAGATCGAAGTACGTCTGCGCGGCCTTGATCTGGTTCGCGGCGTCCTTGTCGACCGTGGCGTCGATCGCCCAGTTGTTGCTCGTCCCCCAGTTCATTGCCTGGGTGAAGTAGGCGATGTCCCCGGCCGTCCGGTAGAGCTGGTGGACGCCGTCGAAGTACGTCGACCAGGACCATCCGTTCCGGACACCGGTCGCGACGTGGTACGAGGGCCGGTAGTAGTCGGCGGCACGCTTCATCGCCGCGACCACGTCACTGTGCCGAGGCGGCACCACGGCCCCGGACACCGGTGTCACCGCAGTGGTCTGCGTTCCAGTCGCTGAGCGACTGTCGATGCCACCAGTTTCCGGCCGACGCGCGGCTTCGGGCCCCTCCTGCCCCCGCGCCGCCTCGGGCGACGTTCCACCACTACCTCTGGCGTTGCCGCAAGCAGTGGCCACGACAACGGCGACGACTCCCAACGTCGTCACCAGGGAAAGTTTCCGGCGATCCACGACGATTCACCCCGTTCGATTCACCCCGTTCGATTCACCCTATACGTCCGTATAGTTCGTATTCAGATTGCCGCTGTCGGCCGCCCCGCAGGAAGGGACCAACGTCCCATCCGGGATTCCCGGTGGCCGCAGCAACGTCACGCGCCAGCCCTTCGGCACCAGGATGTCGACGCCACCGCAAAACGCGAACGCGTCGACGGTCGCCGCGCTGTCGATGCGCACCTCATGTCGTCCCCCGGGCGCCGAACGCCCCTCGTTTCGCTACTCATCGCGACATCTTCTTCGGCTCCCGGATCACCTCCAGGCCGCCCAGGTCCATCTCCACGGCCCGCACCACGGCGACCGGGCACGGCGCGGCCTGGATCACCGCGTGGCTTACGGATCCGAGCAGCAGGCTGGTGAAACCGCTCCGCCCGCGGGAACCGACCACCAGCAACCCGGCGTCGGCCGCGGCGGCAGGGAGCCTCCCGGCAGCCGCGCCCTCCGTAACGCTCACCCGCACCTCCAGTTCGGGGTGCAGGCCGCGCGCCAGTTCCGCGGCCTCCGCCACGATGCCCCCGGCATGCTCCATCTCCACCTCGTCGTGCGCGCGGTCCGAGTAGGCGGACCCGTACGCAGCTGCCCAGGCGACGCTCGACGCGGGTGTCCAGGAGCAGACGACGGACAGCGGCGCCCTGGCGCGGGCCGCCTCGGCGGCGGCGAACGTGAGCGCCGCGCCGGACGACACCGAGCCGTCCACCCCGACGACGACGGCGTGCAACGGGTTCGGGAGCGTGAGGCCGTCACCGCGCACCACGACCACCGGGCACTGCCCGCGCGACGACAGCGAGAACGCGACCGATCCGAGCAGGACCCCACCGACGGGCCCGTGCCCACGGGAACCGACCACGATCAGCCCGGCGTTCCGCGAGAGCTCCGCGAGGGTCCCCGCGGCCGGTCCCACACGGGACGCCGCATGCACCTCGAGCCCCGGGACGGCCTCGCGAGCGAGCACGGCCCCCCGGTCCGCCATTCCCGCCATCTCGTTCTGGGCGTCCGCAATGAGCCAGGGGGAGGCGCCGGCGGGCCAGCCGACCAGCGCCGAATAGTCGAGGACGGTGACTACCGACAACGAAACCCCGCGACGTGCCGCTTCTGCGGCCGCCCACTTGATCGCCGCTCGCGCCTGGCCGGAACCGTCGTAGCCCACGACCACGCCGTCACTACGGTCGCCCATCTCGTCCTCCCGCGTGCTCGTTCCACCCGAATTCCATCTCCTTCCAGCATGGTCAGTCGCAATCACCGAAGTCAGGGGCGAAGGCCTCTCGCCGGCGGACCTTCGGCCCTGGCGAGGGAGTGGTCACGTGGCGAAGTCTGGTGAGGGACAGGGGCCCGAGGACCGTCGCGGGAGGTGCCATGGCCACCATGACGCGACGCATCGTCGTGGGATTCGACGGCTCCTCGCCAGCCACGGCGGCAGTGGACTGGGCGGCGGCCGAGGCCGCGCGGCGCGGGCTGTCACTGACCATCCTGCACGCCGTCGAGACACCCGAGCTCGTCGCCGAGACTGCGGCGGCCTGGCACGTGCTCGACCCGCACCACCGTCACGACCATCGTCGACGGACCGCCCCCGAGACGATTACCAACCTGGGACTCGAGCGTGCCCACGCGGGGACGGAGCTCCACCTGATCGCCGGCCTTACCGAGCACGGTCCGGCGGCCAGGCTCCTGGTCGACGCGTCCCGGGACGCCGAGCTGCTGGTCGTGGGAACGCACGGGCACGGTGGGATCGCGGGCATGCTCGGCTCGGTCACGGCGACGGTGACCGCCAGGGCGCATTGCCCAGTCGTCGTCGTGCGCGGGACGGCGGAGCACCCGCCCGGCCCCCGCCACCCCGTCGTCGTCGGCGTGAACGCTCTGCCAGGGGCGCGGGTCCCGCTCGGCTTCGCC
>NZ_CDWTMG010000214.1:0-8720 GCF_977945845.1 Frankia sp. CcMO1 | reverse complement strand
GAAGACAAGTCTAGACGTTCCCGCGTCGGGGCCGTGGCCGGTATCGCTACGCTCGATTCTGCCGCGCCGCCAGGAGTGCGTGAACCTCGCCGTCCCGGTCTGCGTCTCCTCCTCGCACGTCGCCTGGTGCTCCCTGCGGATGGAACCAGTGTTCATGATGCTCGGCCAGACGGCGGCGATCGCGGCCGGAAGCGGGATTCGCCAGGGCGTCGCCGTTCAGGACGTCTCTTACTCCGACATCCGCGCCGCGTTGCAGCGGGTGCGCGTTCCACTGCCGGCTGCCGAGGGGTGACGCCGTGCTGGCCCGTGTCGTGTCCCGCACTGACACATGACTGATACATGACTGATGCGCGCGAAAAGGGAAGTCGAAGGACTTCTACGTCCTCCGGCGCACGGTGTTCGCCTTGTTGCGCCGCGAGGGGGCGTCCTGATCCACCGGCGTGAGCGGCTTCACCGACGTGGGCGGCGTCATCCCGCAACGCCCGAGCCGTGGCCTATGGTGCCGTCGTGACACCGTCCTCGAGCCCGGAGCCGCCCTCCCTACCGCTTGCTGAGGAGGATGGCGCCGCGCCTTCTTCTGACGACACGCCCGTGGGACGCTCTGCGGGTTCCGACCCCGCACCTGTCGGTGCCCAGCCACCG
Organism: Frankia sp. CcMO1; assembly: GCF_977945845.1. Lineage (NCBI taxonomy): Bacteria > Bacillati > Actinomycetota > Actinomycetes > Frankiales > Frankiaceae > Frankia > Frankia sp. CcMO1. The sequence continues at coordinate 8,078 of NZ_CDWTMG010000214.1, read as the reverse complement.
ACCACCGGCCGCGAGCGCCGCATCCCGCCGCCGGAGCAGTTCCGTGGGCCAGTCATTGCCCGGCGTGGCCAGGTGGAGCACTCCACCACGGATCAGCGCCTGCTCGACACCCGCAGCCCCTCGGGGTTCGTCCATTCCGACCCGTGGCGGGTCATGCGGATCCAGAGCGAGTTCGTCGAGGGTTTCGGCCTGCTCGCCGAACTGCCACGGGCGGTGACCGTCTTCGGCTCGGCCCGGATTCCCCCGGACAGCCCGTTCTACGAGCAGGGCCGGCTGCTCGGCGCCGCGCTCGCCGAGGCCGGCTTCGCGGTGATCACCGGCGGGGGGCCGGGCGCGATGGAGGCGGTGAACCGTGGGGCCCAGGAGGCCGGCGGCCTGTCGGTGGGCCTCGGTATTGAGCTTCCCTACGAGCAGCGGCTCAACGACTGGGTCGACCTCGGCGTCAGTTTCCGCTACTTCTTCGTCCGCAAGACGATGTTCGTGAAGTACGCCGAGGCGTTCGTGATCCTCCCCGGTGGGTTCGGCACGCTCGACGAGCTGTTCGAGGCGCTGACTCTGGTCCAGACCGGCAAGGTCACCCGGTTCCCAGTGGTGCTGATCGGCTCCGAGTACTGGTCGGGACTCGTCGACTGGATGCGGACGACCCTGCTGCCCGCCGGCCTGGTCCAGGAGCGGGACCTGCAGATCCTCTCGATCACCGACGGCATCCACGAGGCCGTGCGCATCATCCTGGAGGGAACCGCCGGGCACACCCGGCCCGCAGGTATGGATATTCCGTGAACATCTGCGTGTACTGCGCCTCCTCCGAGCTGATCGACCCCTCGTACGTCCTGCTGGCGGCCCAGACCGGCACCGAGCTTGCCCGGCGCGGCCACACCCTGGTCTCCGGCGGAGGCTCGGTGTCGTGCATGGGGGCGATCGCCCGGGCGGCGCGGGCCGGCGGAAGTTACACGGTCGGCGTGATCCCGCGGGCGCTGGTCGCGATGGAGGTCCGAGACCTGGACGCGGACGAGATCATCGTCACGGAGACCATGCGGGAGCGTAAGGCGCTCATGGACGCGCGCTCGGACGCCTTCCTGGCTCTGCCCGGGGGCCTGGGCACCCTTGAGGAGCTGCTTGAGGTCTGGGTCGCCGGGGTCCTGCGCATGCACACCAAGCCCGTGGTGGTCCTCGACCCCGACGGGGTCTTTGCCCACCTGCGGATCCTCGTCGACGAGATGGTCGACCGCGGGTTCGTCCGCCCGCGCGCCCGGGACACCCTCTGCTGGGCGACCGGCATCGGCGAGGCGGTGGACTTCCTGGAGGCGGGTGTGACAGAGGCGACCGTCACCTCGCCCCCGCCCCCGACCCTGCGGGAGATCGTCGAGGGCGACTGAGCCCGTTCCTGTTCCTTGCCTATCCAGAGGGTTTCGTGTCCGAAAAATCCCTCTGGATAGGCGAGCTGGCTGGGTAGGCGAGGGCGGTCCTCAGGCGAGGCCGCGGCGGGCGACGGCGAGGTCGACGTCGCCCCGGATCGCCGCGACCATCCGCAGCGTCCGCCACGTCGCCGCCACCTGGTGCGCCCGGAAGACCCGGGCCCCGAGCCAGGCGCTGACCGCGGTCGCGGCCAGCGTGCCCTCCAGGCGTTCGTCGATGCCGGTGTCCAGGGTCTCCCCGACGAAGTCCTTGTTCGACAGCGCGACGAGCACCGGCCACCCGGTGGCGACCAGTTCCGGCAGCCGGCGGGTGGCCTCGAGGGAGTGGCGGCTGTTCTTGCCGAAGTCGTGCCCGGGATCGACGAGGATCGCATCCGGCCGGACCCCGAGCGACACCGCCCGCTCGGCGAGCCCCACCGTGGTGGCGACGATGTCGGCGACCACGTCGTCGTAGACCATCCGGTGCGGCCGGGTGCGCGGCGGCAGATGGCCGGCGTGGGTGCAGACCAGACCGGCGTCGAACTCGGCCGCGACCTCGGCGAGCGCCGGGTCCACCCCGCCCCAGGCATCGTTGAGCAGGTCGGCGCCCTCACCCGCGACGACCCGTCCGACCTGCGCGCGCCAGGTGTCGACGCTGATGACCAGCCGGGGGTGGCGGGCCCGGACCTCGGCGACGAAGCCACCCACGCGGCGCAGCTCCTCGGTCGCACTCACCTCGCCGCCGGGCGCGGCCTTCACCCCGCCGATGTCGATGATCCCCGCCCCCTCGTCGACCGCACGGTCGACCGCAGCCAACGCCTCGGCCGCACCGTACGTCGCCCCGCGGTCGAAGAAGGAGTCCGGGGTGCGGTTGACGATCGCCATCACGATCAGCTCGGTCGGCTCGAAGGTCCGCGGACCCAGTCGTAGCGGATCCCGCCGTAGCGGGGCCGGGTGGGCAGCGTCGGCATGCACCGGGCCAGCCTGCCAGAATCACCGCGATCGGCGGGCCGTGGCACGATCGGATGCGTGGTGCTCGTCATCGAAATTGTGATCGTGGCCGCCGTCGTCTTCGCGGTGGCCGCGCTGGCCGTCGGTCGCTTCGATTGGCTCGCCCCGGCGCCGCCGGACGGCGCTCCCACCGGACTACCTGTCGGTACGGTAACAGCCGGCGACATTGCCCGCACGCGGTTCGGGATGGCGCTGCGTGGTTACCGGATGGCCGAGGTTGACGCCGTCCTGCTTCGGCTGGCCGACGAGCTGGCCTGGCGGGACGAGGAGCTGGCCCGGCGGGACGAGGAGCTGGTCCGGCTGGCCGCGTTCGCGCGCGTCGACACCGCGCCATCGCCGGACGGGCATCGGGTTACTCGCTCGCCACAGATCGACGAGTGATCGCCGCCGACTGTCCGTGGCATCCGCCGACTGTCTGTGGCATCCGCCGACTGTCTGTGGCATTACAATCGACTGTTGGTAGCCGGTCGATCTGGCCTACGCAGGGACACGTACAGGCGCCGCCGTCAACATCGACGCCCACCTCTCGATGTTGCGGCGGGCGACTGTTGTGATGCCGCGCAGAGACGTGTTTCGGTTTGCGGTCCGGTCTACGGGATAATCGTCGTCAGATGCAGGTCCGACGGCAGGAAGAGGTGCACCGATGGCGGCCATGAAGCCGCGGACGGGTGACGGTCCGCTCGAGGTGACCAAGGAGGGGCGCGGCATCGTCATGCGTGTCCCGCTGGAGGGGGGCGGTCGGCTCGTCGTGGAACTCACCGCCGACGAGGCGAGTGCGCTGGGGGATGCCCTGAAGACCGCGGTCGGTTAACCGTCCGTGTGTCCGTCCGTGTGCGCTGTCCTCGCGCCTGTCCCGCGGCAGCCGGGTCCCGTCGTGGTCCGGCGGTCCCGGCGAGAAGGCCGGCATGAGCATCGTTGATTCCGCGCCAGGCCCGGCGATCGACGGGCTCATCAGGCTTCCTCTCAGCGTCACCCTACGGTCCGCCACCGCCACCGCCACCGCCACCGCCGCCGGCGTCGAGCCCGCGACCGTCGCCCTGGTCCTCGCGTCGTCCGAGAACGGACCCGTGTTCGATGAGACTGCCCGCGGCGTCGGCGCCGATCTAGGACTGGATCTCGCGCTGCTGGTCGAGTCCGAGTCCCTGCGCGGTGATGCGGGTTCGGTGCTGGTGGTGCCGTTGGCCCGGACGGCTCGGCCGACCCGGCTGCTCGTGGTCGGCATCGGCGCCGGTCAACCGGGTGACTGGCGGGCCGCGGGCGCCGCGCTCGCCCGCCGCGCCGGGGCACCGGACCGGCTCGCGGTGGTGGCGGAGCCCGGCGATCCGGGCCTGAGGGCCTTCACCGAAGGTCTGGCGCTAGGCGCCTACCGGGCTGCTGGAGTGCCCGACCCGGCTGGCGGAGTGCCCGACCCGGCCGGCCGGCCCGGGCCGGAGAACGGCGTGCCCGGCGACGTCATCGTGCTCACCGGTCGGGCGGACGAGCCTGGGGCGGCGGCCGCGGTCGACGCCGCGCGGGCGGTGGCCACCGGGGTATACATCGCCCGCGATCTGGTCAACATGCCGAGTCTGGTGAAGTCACCCGCGTGGCTGGCGAACCGTGCCGTGCGCATCGCCGCGTCGGCGGGTCTCGACGCGACCCTGCTCGGCCCCGACGATCTTCCGGCGCAGGGCTTCGGGGGGTTGTGCGCCGTCGGTGAGGGTTCCCCTCGGCCGCCCTACCTGGTCAAACTCGAATATCACGGGCCACCGCGGACTTCTGGCGAGGCCGGGTTGGCGGGATCCACCGGGTCAGCGGGGCCGGATGGTTCGTCGGCGGGCCGCTTCACCGATGGTCACCGGGTCCTGGTCGGGAAGGGAATCACCTTCGACTCGGGTGGGCTCTCCCTGAAGCCGGCCGTCCCGATGGCCGGCATGAAGACTGATATGGCGGGCGCGGCGGCGGTGCTCGGGGCGATGACCGCGTTGCCGGCGTTGAACGTGCCCGGGCGCGTCACCGGTCTGCTCTGCCTGGCGGAGAACATGATCGGTGCGACTGCCATGCGTCCCGGCGACGTCATCACCTGCTGGGGCGGGACCACGGTGGAGGTACTGAACACCGACGCCGAGGGTCGCCTGGTGCTGGCGGACGGCCTCGCCTACGCCGCGGGCGCGCTCGACGCGGATGTCATCGTCGACCTCGCCACGCTGACCGGAGCGATCGCCGTGGCGCTCGGCCGGCGCACCGCCGGGCTGTTCAGCTCGGACGACCAGTTGGCGGCGGCGCTGTCCGCCGCGGCGGACAGCGCCGGGGAACGGGTGTGGCGGCTGCCGTTGGTGGAGGAGTACCGGGCGGCGATCGACTCGCCGGTGGCGGACCTCGCCAACATCGGCCGGGCGCTGGACGTCGGGGGCGGTTCCATCACCGCGGCGCTGTTCCTGCGGGAGTTCGCGGGCCGGCGGCCCTGGGCGCATCTGGACATCGCGGGCACCGCACGGTCGGACGCCGACGACGGCGAGATCAGCCGGGGCGGCACCGGGTGGGGGGTGCGTACCCTGCTGACCTGGCTGTCGGGTGGGCCGTCCCAGGCACCGGCGGCCTGAGTAGAACCCCGGAACCCCGGAACCCCCAGACGTGTCCCGGGTACCCCTGGGTGTTGCCGGGCCGCGAAGGGGAGGTCAGGCCGCGAGACGCAGGAGCACGGCCTCGTATCCCCGGGCGATGTCCTCGGAGAGGACCAGGGAGACCCGGAGCACCACGGTGCGCTGGACGAAGACGTACTCGGTGACGAGCGGGTTGTCGGCGGTGACGGTGAGGAGCTTCGTCGCCCGCCGCTGCGCGCTCTCCGCGTCCGCGAAGACCTCGATCGCGCCGCCGCGCTCGATCGCGTCCGCGGGGCTCCCGGAGACCTCGTTGACGCCCACTCGCGGATCGCTGAAGGCGATTCTGCTGGTGTAGCCGTTCGCCCGGCCCAGGAGACGATCGGGGTCGCTGGCCGCGGTGTAGACGACGGTGGTGTGCAGCGGCAGGCCCGCGCCGGCCAGCCGGATCGCCACCTGCTCGGCGGTAAGGCCGGCGAGGCCGCCTCCCGCGGCCGACGGGGTGGGTACGGCCGTCGGGGAGGGGGTGGCGCCCGGTACGGCCGGGTGGGCGGAGCGCGCGCCGTGCGCCGGCCCCACCAGGCGCTTCAGCGTGTAACCGGCAATCCCGGCCAGGACCGCCACGACGAGGACGAACGTGATGTAGGGCAGCAGGCTCTCACGTGGGGCGGGCGGCGGCTCGGCGCGGCTGTCATAGGCGTCCCTGGCCCGGCTGTCATAGGCGTCGAAGTCGCCGTAGTTGCCGTGGTCGCCGTCGTAGACGTCATAGCGCCGGTACTCCTGTGCGGCCGGTGCCATTTACTCCCCAAGGCGTAGGAATGTCACGCTTAAGCGCACCTTACGCGTCCACCGAGGAGCCACCGGGTACCGGCACGATCAGCTGGCCCCGATCGTGTTACCGCGGACCGGTCACCCCGACCGGGGTGCCTGGCCAGCCGGCCGGGGTGTCTGCTCAGCCGACCGGGGAGGACTTGGCGACCACGGCGACCAGGAGGCCACCGCCGGTGGTGAGGAGCATCTGGGTGAGCCGCACATCGTCACGTACAGCCGTGGCGAGTTCGCGGACCGCCACCGCCTCGGGGCCGGTGGCCTGGCCTTGAGCCAGGGCCAGCACGCTGGCGAACGCCACCACGCCGCCCGGCCGCAGCAGCCGCAGGGCCTGGGTGAGGTACTCGGTGCCCTCACGCCGGTCCGCGTCACAGAACACGAGGTCATAGGCGCCGTCGGTCAGGCGGGGGAGAACGTCGAGGGCGCGGCCGGTGATCAGCCGGCTGCGCCCCGGGGTCATCCCCGCGTCGGCGTAGGTGCGCCGAGCCAGCCGAAGGTGCTCGGCCTCGACGTCGATGGTGGTCAGGGTCCCGTCGGGCCGCATCCCGCGCAACAGCCAGGTACCGGAGACCCCGGTACCCGTGCCGATCTCGACCACCGCGCGGGCGCCCACGGCGGCGGCGAGGAAGCGCAGGACCGCGCCGGTACCCGGGCTGACCGGGACGATCCCGACCTCCTCGGCTCGGGCGCGGGCAGCGCGAAGGATCGGGTCTTCCAGCAGGAAGCCCTCTGCATAGGCGGCGGCGGACTCGAGCTCGCCGATGTCAGTGTCCGGCATGACTTCCGCAGCCTACGGGAACGGGAGACCAGGGACGCGCGTTCATCTGGTCAACGCGCATCGTGTCGAGGATCGAGGGGAGAAACGTCGGTGTCCGCAGCGGGATTCGCCGCTCCCTGGCCGGCTCGTCGGGTACGTTTGACGCGAACCGACCGAGAGGCGGCCGTGGCTGCTCAGGACCCCGGGGCGGGCTCGGACGCCGCCGGCGTCGCCGCCACCGCAGAAGCTCCTGGTTGGGTTCCTCCTTCCTGGGAAGACGTGGTCCGTGAGCACGGCAACCGGGTCTACCGCCTCGCCTACCGCCTCACCGGTAACGCCCACGACGCCGAGGACCTGACGCAGGACGTGTTCGTTCGGGTGTTCCGGTCGTTGGCGGACTACACCCCCGGCACCTTCGAGGGGTGGCTGCACCGGATCACCACCAACCTCTTCCTCGATCGCATGCGTCGCCAGCAGAAGATCCGGTTCGATGCGCTGCCCGAGGACACCGAGCGGCTGGCCGGCCGCGAGGCGAGCCCGGAGGCGGTCTACGCCGAGGCTCATCTCGACGCGGACGTCGAGGCCGCGCTCGCCGCTCTGCCGCCCGACTTCCGGGCCGCCGTCGTGCTATGCGACATCGAGCAGCTCTCCTACGAAGAGATCGCTCAGACGCTGGGCGTGAAACTGGGCACAGTGCGCAGCCGGATCTCGCGCGGTCGGGCGATGTTGCGCGCGGCGCTGGCCGATCGCGCGCCACGTACCGGTGACGGTGCCGCGTTGTCCGCCGCCGTGGCGGTCTCGGACGACGCCCTTCTCGCCGCGGAGCCCGCCGTCGGGCCGGCGGCGGAGCTCGCCGAGGCGGACGCGTCGCCGCCGGGCACGACCAGACCGCATCGGGGCCGAGGCGACGACGGGCGGCTCAGAAGCGGGGGACGGCATGGGCCTGTCGCCGCCGGGAGCAAGGGTGGTGCTCCGCGGGAGCGGCGGGCGTGACCGAGCATCTCGGCGATCGGATCTCGCCTCTCATCGACCATCAGCTCGATCATGACGCTCGCGACCGCGCGCTCGCGCATCTTGCCTGCTGCGGGGAGTGCCAGCGGGAGGTGGCGGCCCTGCGGATAGTCAAGGCACGGCTGGTCGCCCTCGATGGCCCGGATCTTCCTGGCGGCCTCGCGGTCTGGCTGCTCAGCCTGGGCGGTCCGGCCGCGGTGCCCGCGTCCTCCCCGGGTTCGCCCCAACAGCCCCAGTGGTCCCCACAGTCCCATCGCTCCCAGTTCCGTCCTGCGCCGGACAGGCGGGGCCCCACCCGTCTCGACCCGGCCAGGCGTCCCGGGGCGTTCACGGTGACAGTACCGGCCCTGCTGCCGCGTTCCGCCGAGCTCCGACAGCCCCCCTCCGATCCTCGCCCGGGCGCCGGCACTCGTCCCGCCTCGCCCAGGCTCGCCGCTCGACCGGCGCCTGGAGCCACCGGCGGGGCGGCGCGTGATCTGGGTCAGGCGGGCCGTCCCGCGC
>NZ_CDWTMG010000213.1:0-8747 GCF_977945845.1 Frankia sp. CcMO1 | reverse complement strand
GCCGTCCTGCGCGCCGCGGGTGCCCGCCGCGTCGCGGACCTGGGCTGCGGGCCGGGCGCGCTGGTCCGCGCGCTGCTGGACGACCCGCAGTTCGAGCACGTCGTGGCGACCGACGTGTCCGCCCGGGCGCTCGAGGCGGCGGCCCGCGCGTTGCGCCTGGACCGCATGCCCGAGCACCGGCGTGACCGGCTCCGGCTGTTCCAGTCGTCGCTGACGTACACGGACGAGCGCCTGACGGGCCTCGACGCCGCGGTTCTGATGGAGGTGATCGAGCACGTCGACCCGCCGCGCCTCCCCGCCCTGGAGCGCGCGGTCTTCGGGGCCGCGCGGCCGGCGAGCGTCGTGGTGACGACGCCGAACGTGGAGTACAACGTGCGCTTCGAGGGGCTGGCGCCCGGGGCCTCGCGGCACCGTGACCACCGGTTCGAATGGACCCGCGCGGAGTTCCGCGAGTGGGCCGGGCGGGTCGCCGCGAGGTGGGGGTACGTCGTGCGCTTCCTCCCGGTCGGCACGGACGACCCGGAGGTCGGCCCGCCGTCTCAGCTCGCGGTCTTCACCCGGGCGGAGGTGGCGGCATGACGACGCCCGCCTCAGCGTCCGGGACCCCGGAGGCACAGGACGCGCCACGCGCCCTCGACGTCCCCGAGCTCAGCCTGGTCGTGCTCATCGGAGCCACGGGTTCGGGCAAGTCGACGTTCGCCCGGACCCACTTCCTGCCCACGGAGGTGATGTCCAGCGACACGTGCCGGGGGCTGGTCGCGGACGACGAGAACGACCAGTCCGCGACACCGGACGCCTTCGACGTCCTGAACTACGTCACCGGCAAGCGCCTCGCCGCCGGCCGGCTCACGGTGATCGACGCGACGAACGTGCAGCCCGAGGCGCGCCGCAAGCTCGTCGCGCTCGCGCGTGAGCACGACGTCCTGCCCGTGGCAGTCGTCTTCGACCTGCCCGAGCGGGTGTGCGCCGAACGCAACGCGGCCCGCCCGGACCGCCAGTTCGGCCCGCACGTGCTGCGACGCCAGCGGAACGAGCTGCGGCGCGGCCTGCGCGGCCTGCAGCGGGAGGGCTTCCGGACCGTCCACGTGCTGCGGACGGAGGCCGAGGTCGCCGCCGTCTCCGTGGTCCGGAGACGGCTGCGGAACGACCTGCGCCACGAGACCGGGCCGTTCGACGTCGTCGGTGACGTCCACGGCTGCCGCACCGAGCTGGAGCGGCTGCTGACGGACCTCGGCTACACCGTCGCCCGGGACGCGCGGGGGCGGGCCGTGGGCGCCCACCATCCGTCCCGGCGGGCGGTCTTCGTGGGTGACCTGGTGGACCGTGGCCCGGACACGCCCGGCGTCCTGCGGCTCGTCATGGGGATGGTCGCCGCCGGCGACGCGTTCTGCGTGGCCGGCAACCACGAGGACAAGCTGCTGCGGGCGCTGCGCGGCCGGATGGTGCGTGTCTCGCACGGGCTCGCCGAGTCGCTGGAGCAGCTCGCGGCCGAGCCCGCGGAGTTCCGCGCCGGCGTCGATCGGTTCCTCGACGCGCTCGTGTCGCACTACGTGCTCGACGACGGCCGCCTGATCGTGGCCCACGCGGGGCTGATCGAGCGCTACCACGGGCGGGCGTCCCGGCGGGTCCGCAGCTTCTGTCTCTACGGCGACACGACCGGCGAGACGGACGAGTTCGGCCTGCCGGTCCGGTATCCGTGGGCGCGCGACTACCGCGGCCGCGCGACGGTCCTCTACGGCCACACGCCGATCCCGGTCCCGGAGTGGGTCAACAACACGATGTGCCTGGACACCGGCTGCGTCTTCGGCGGCCGGCTGACGGCGTTGCGGTACCCGGAGCGGGAGGTCGTCGCCGTTCCCGCCGCCCGCGTCCACTACGAGCCGGCCAAGCCCTTTCCGGCCAACCCGCAGTTCGGGTCCGAGGTGGCCGGCGAGCAGGCGCCGGGAGCTGGGACGGGGAAAGGGACGGCGACCGGACGGCGCGACGTCGACGTCCTGGACATCACCGACGTCACCGGCCGCCGGGTCATCGAGACGCGGCATCACGGCCGGGTGAGCGTGCGCGAGGAGAACGCGGCGGCCGCCCTGGAGGTGATGAGCCGGTTCGCGGTGGACCCGCGGTGGCTGATCTACCTGCCGCCCACCATGAGCCCGGTCGCGACGTCCACGCACGAGGATCTGCTGGAGCATCCGGAGCAGGCGTTCGAGGCGTACCGGGCCGACGGCGTAGCGGCCGTGGTCTGCGAGGAGAAGCACATGGGGTCGCGGGCAGTGGTTCTGGTCTGCCGCGACCTCGCTGCCGCGCGGGCCCGCTTCGGCGCGCCCGGCGAGGCGACGGGAGCGGTGTGGACGCGGACCGGCCGGCCCTTCTTCGGCCCCGAGCTGACCTCGGCGCTCATCGAGCGGGTGCGTGCGGCGGCGGAGGGGGCGGGGCTGTTCGCCGAGCTGGAGAGTCCGTGGCTGCTGCTGGACGCCGAACTCCTGCCGTGGAACGCGAAGGCGGGCGACCTGCTGCGCAACCAGTACGCGGCGGTGGGGGCCGCGGCGCGAAGGGCGCTGCCCGCGGCGGTCGAGGCGCTGTCGGCCGCCGCGGCGAGCGGCCTGGACGTCACGGACCTGCTCTCGCGCACACGGGCGCGAGAGGGCAACGCGGAGGCGTTCACGGCGGCCTACCGGCGATACTGCCGGCCCACCGAGGGGCTGGACGGCGTCCAGCTGGCGCCGTTCCAGATCCTGGCCGCCGAGGGGACGACGTTCCACGAGCGGCCGCACCTGTGGCACCTGGGACTCGCGGACCGGCTGGCCGTGGCCGACCCCTCGATGTTCGCGGTGACCCGCCGGGTGACGGCGGACACGACGGACGCGGCGTCGACGGCGGCCGCCACCTCCTGGTGGGAGTTGCTGACGGCGGCGGGCGGCGAGGGCATGGTGGTGAAGCCCGGCGACAACCTGACACGCGGCCGGAAGGGGCTTGTGCAGCCGGGGCTCAAGGTGCGCGGGCGCGAGTACCTGCGGATCATCTACGGTCCCGACTACACGGAGCCAGCCAACCTGAAGCGGCTGCGGTCGCGTGGGCTGGGTCACAAGCGCTCCCTCGCGGGGCGGGAGTACGCACTCGGCCTGGAGGCGCTGGATCGGGCCGCCCGGGGTGAGCCGCTGTGGCGGGTGCACGAGTGCGTGTTCGCGGTGCTCGCGCTGGAGTCGGAGCCGGTCGATCCGCGGCTGTGAGCGGCCTCCCCTGGGCTGATGCGGCGTCCCCAGGGGTTCGTGATCGCCTCCGGTGAAGCGGAATGACCGGTTTTCCGGTCATTCCGCTTCACCGGCGGCGATCTTGGTCGAGCTAGCGCGGAGATACTCGAACCGTCACGACATCCTCGACGACCTCACCGCAACCTGGACGCAGCTCCAGCGCGAGCAGGGCGAGACAGCGACACCCGACCCGCCGGGGACCTACACCTCAGCCTGCCGTAGCCAGCGCACACGTCCGCTGACAGTCCGGTTGTCTCCGGCCGAAATCGATCAACTCGTCGCCGATTACCTCGCCGGTACAACTGCTCGCGAACTCGCCGTGCAGCACAACGTGTCGCTGACAGCCCTGAAGCGGCTACTTCAGTCCAGAGGAGCGCGACGGCGACCCAGAACGTGATGACCCTGCTTCATCTTTAAATTGGTACCCCCGCCCCGCCAACAGCTTCTCCGTCTGCCAACGGGGCGGAGGCGGCTTTAGTCCCCGCTGCCGTCTCGTTGACGGGGCACCGGAGGTTCTTGGGTGTAGGGACACGGCCACAGCTTGGCGCAGCAGACACACACACCCGCTATGGGGTAATGGAAGTCCCGCTGATTACTCCCGGCCATCACAACACCGTCACCAGGCGGTGCAAGATCTGCGGCGTCATGCCGTAGTTGTTTAGGCCGTGAATCCAGATGAGGAGTTGGCCCTCGTACATCCACCAGCAGACGTCATCGATCTTGTAAGGGTGGGTTCGCCGACCGAGCCAGTAACGGAATCCATCCCGAGGCATGGCGGCGATGAGGCGGCCTTGCAGGCGCAGCTCAATGGTTTCGTAGCGAAACGTGAATTCAATCGTGCCGGTCCAGCGGTCGTCCGAGTCGAGAAGATCCAACTCCAGGACGCCGGTCCACCGTTCGGGCAGTTCTGCCGCGTAACCCATGAGTTCGACCCGCTCCGCCGTCAGGATGTGCGTCTTAAGGACGAACCCAGCGATCCCCCGAGGGTGGTTATGCGCTGAGGAACCCGTAGACCGCTGGGTTCGTCGTGGCCAACCCAACACCCGGCGTGACGGCGGCCTCAACGTATCAATCTGACAGCACCTTCATGACGACAGTCCACCGTGACAACTGTCGCGCTGGTAGCGGTCTCTGCCACACTGCTCGCCGAGGAGGTGATCGTTGTGGCGGATGCTGGTGGACCTACGGTCGTGCGCCGGCAACTGGGGAAGCGCCTGCGCAGCCTGCGCGAGGGGTGTCGCAAGGCCATCAAGGACGTCGAGCGGGCCAAGCTGTTCTCGGTCTCCAAGATGATCCGCATCGAGTCCGGCCGAAGTGAAGTAAAGATCGGGGACATCCTGACGCTGTGCCGGTTCTACGGCGTCACGGATAACGCCGTGATCGACACCCTGATCGCACTGGCAGAGGGCACGAGTGAACGTGCCTGGTGGGAACAGCACACCGGTAGGCAGCTCCGTGACTGGTTCGCCTTGTACCTCGGTCTAGAGGAAGGGGCCGACCACGTCCTGATCTGGCACGCCGAGCTGGTGCATGGCCTGCTCCAGACGCCGGAGTACGCAGCGGCCGTCAACCAGGCGGCCATCGACGTGGAGGCACCACCGGACGAAGTGATCCGGCTGCGGCTGGCGCGGCAAGAGCGGTTCTTCAACCGTGAACCAGCCGGTCAGTTGCGGGCGGTCATCGGGGAGGGAGCGCTGAGCCGGGAGGTAGGGGGTGTCACGGTGAGGGACGCACAGTTAGAACACCTACGTCAGCTTGGCACCCGCAATCACGTCGACATCCGTGTCCTACCGTGGTCGGTAGGTGCCCACGCAGCCATGACAGGAGGCTTCACGATCTTCGACTTCGCTGATCCCGACGACCCGGCGGCCGTCTACGTCGAGTCCTTGGTCAGCGGCAGCTACCACGAACAGGATCAGCAGCTTGGGCGGTACCGGGCTGCCTTCAACGCCATCTACGACCAATCCATCTCTATCGAGGAGTTCCAGCTGTGAGCAGCAACGACGAGACGCCCTGGATCAAGGCATCCGCCTCGCAGGGCCAGGGAGAGTGCGTCGAGATGCGGCGTCATGGGGGTGCCATTGAGGTGCGGGACAGCAAGGACCCGGACGGGGCCGTCCTGCGCTACACGCCCGCTGAGTGGGTGGCGTGGCTAGACGGCGCGAAGAACGGGGAGTTCGATCATCTGACGATGTGAGACGCGAACAAGAAAGATCCCGGAGCACATTCCACGCTCCGGGACCTTTCTTGTGCCTAAATTAGCTTTCCGCCCGGAGAAGCCCGAACCTGACCGACCTTCCAGCATGGCAGAACCGTTCCCCGGCAGCCGTCGAATCGCAAGACAGCCGGACGAACCGGGATTCGACCGCTCCGTGCGACGTTCGGCGAGTACGGTTACGAGACTGCCTACATGGTTGCGGCGGCGCAAGCAACCGGTAGCACAGGGAGGCGGGTACATGGAACTGTCGGATTTTCAACGTGCCGCTCAAGAAACGAGCCGCTTGTCGCTCGGCGGCCCGCACGCGGCCATTGCTCCGATGCTCGGTCTCGCAAGTGAGACAGGCGCCATTCTTAACGTCTACCGCAAGTACCTCCGCGACGGCCTGGACCTCACCGCTAACCGCGAGTTCCTCCACGAACGATTGGGCGGCCTCTTGTGGTATCTCTCCGCCGTCGCGACCGCATTTCGCCTTGACCTGGAAGACGTCGCGGCCTCTACCGTGCAGCGGAGCCATGACCGCTATCCCACTCAACCGGGCGGACATAATTTCACCGCACTTCCGGTATTCGACGCCGACTACCCGCCGCAAGAACGATTCCCGCGTCAGCTCACGGTCGCGGTTGCCGAGCAGCCGCTTTCGACCGGGCGAGCCACAGCCTCGTTGACGCTCATCGATGCCGTACCGAATGCTTTTCCTGACGGCCCACTCCCAGTCAACGGCAAGTTGCGTGGCTACCAACTTGGCGTTCCCCTCGGCGATCCGCTCACTGACAACTCCCGTCGGATTGACACTTACCGCTTCCACGATGCGATTCACTTAGGATTCATGGCAGTACTCAATTGGTCGCCGACCATGCGGGCAATCCTGCGTCTTAAGCGTAAGTCTGATGCCATGGTGGATGAATGCGAAGACGGTGCCCGCGCCATCTTCGCCGAGGAAGGGTTAGCGGCCATACTGTCACGGCTTGCGGTCCGGCGCATGGGCTTTCTCAGCGATACGAACATCGACGGTGAAGTCATTGAGGTAGCCCGCGCAGCCACGACTGATCTGGAGGTCGAATCCCTGCCCGCCTGGCTCTGGCAGCGCGCCATTCAGCAAGGCTTTCAGGCAATGCACCAGCTCGCTACGAATGAAGGCGGCTACCTTGTGGCCGATCTCGACCAACGGCGACTGAGCTACCGCAAGGTCTTGGGCTAAAGGGGTAACATGCTGCCGGACGATTACGCCAAGCTGCGCGAGGATGTGGAGGCTGAACTCCTCCGTGGCGTCCGCCTCGGGATTCTCGGCCTTACCGACGTTACCCTAGCGCTCCTCCGCGACCTCTCACCTACCGGGCTCCATGCCGCCGTTGAGGGGGTCTACAGCGCTGAATCCCCGTCGCCTAAGCTCAACGTACCCACGCGGCCACTTGAAGCCCTGACCGACGTGACACCTGACGTCTTGGTGGTCGCGGCCGATGCCGCCAAGGAAGACCTGCTTCTGGCCGCGCTGCCGTTCATGCAGGGCACGCCCCGCGTCATTGTCTCCGGCTACGGCCATCTCCAATTTCGCGACCGCATGTACGAGGAAGAGCGTGCGCAATTGCTCGTGCCCTCACTCGCCAATGGCTATCCCAACAGTCTGCCGCACCTGTATCAGTGCCTCGTCAATGCTGCCCGCCTCGGTCTTCGCGGCGCGGTCGCGGAATTCGGCATGTTCAAGGGCGGTACGACGATGTTCCTGTCGCGAGTTATCGAGCGGCTTGGCGCTGACTGGCCGGTCATTGGCTTCGATAGCTTCGCTGGATTCCCGCCGCGGCGCAGTCCGCTCGATATGTACGACCATCCGGACTGCGTCTTTACCGACCTGCCAGCCGTGCAGCGCTATTTCGAGGGCCGCAACGTCGAGATCGTGGCGGGCGATATTGTCGAGACAGCGCAGCGCGTACACGGTGAGCCGCTGGTACTCGCCTTCATAGACACTGACAATTACTCGTCGGCACGGGCAGCACTGCGCGCAGTCGCGGATACAATTGTGATTGGCGGCGCTATCGTCTTCGACCATTTTACCGGTGTAGACCGGTTCCGCTACACCATCGGTGAACGTCTTGCCGGAATGCCGTTACTGGATGACGCCCGCTACTTCCACTTACACGGCACGGGGGTCTTCTATCGGCAGCGGTAGGATGGTCGCCCGAATGCACCGGCGGCTAGCTTATACTAGAAGGTGATGACGCTGCGACCACCGAAACCCCGGCACGGAATTTATGAGTTGTATTGGCAGTTCGCTTCCAAGCGTCAGGCGGCGTTCGAGCGCCGCGTTGCCGGGCAGCCCGCCCCGTGGACCGACGACGCGATTCTTCAGACCTTCAAGTTCTGCAACGTCTTTCGAGCAGCTGATCGGGTCAGTCAGTACATGATTCGCGACGTCTGCTATCACGACGAGACCTGTAGCCCCGAGGACCGGCTGTTTCAGATTGTCGCCTTCCGCACCTTCAGCAAGATTGAGACGTGGCGCAGTGTGCGGACCTTCCTCAGCCGCTACCCGACGCTCGATGACCTGGCGGACGGCTCCTTTACGAAAGCGCTTGATTACGCGCGGCAGGAGAACGGCGGCCTCTACACCGGAGCCTTTATTCTCTGTGCTACCGACGCCTTCGGTCAGGGCCTCAAGCACCTCAATCACGTGGAACTATTCCGCTACATGTTCCTCGGGGATGACCTCGGAAAACGCCTGCTCGACGCCTCGTCGCTGCGCGAGGTGTACGAGCTGCTGCATGGCTACCCGTTGATGGGCGACTTCATGTCGTACCAGACGACGATTGACCTCAACTACTCTGATCTCATCAACTTCTCTGAGAACGAATTCACGCAAGCCGGGCCGGGGGCACTACGCGGCATCAAGAAATGTTTCGAGGATTTCGGCGACTACAAGCCGGCCGACATCATTCTCTGGATGGTAGACAACCAAGAAGCCGAACTATCACGGCTTGGCTTTCCGTTTCGCGGCCTGTGGGGACGGCCACTGCACGCTATCGACGCTCAAGGCTTGTTCTGCGAGACCGACAAGTATTGCCGGGAAGCTGCCCCGGAGCTGGCCAGCGCACGCAAGCGCATCAAGGCTCGATTTTCACAGTCGCGTGAACCGATCGAACTCTTCTTCCCGCCGAAGTGGCAGATTAACGACAAGCTGCCGCGCGGTCCAGTAATGGGAAGTTCGGGGAGCCAAGAGCCGGAACTCTCCACGCTCTTCTGAGACCCTCGGCGGAAGCGGTAGCTTGAGGCTTATGCGAAACCCT
>NZ_CDWTMG010000212.1:0-8760 GCF_977945845.1 Frankia sp. CcMO1 | reverse complement strand
GGCCCACAGCCATGCCCGTGAACCGTCACCCACAGCAAGATCGCTAAAGCAGGTGAATGTTTACCGTCAGGCGGCGGCACCGGAAGCCCGCACCACTGATGATCAATCTTTCTATACCATGATCCGTACACAGCCCGAGCTCGGTTGCATTTAAATTGTGAAAGTAGCTTCTGGTCACCTGTGTCAGACCGGGCCAACCGATTGGCTGTACTATTTCGATCCGCTGCTCGGAGAGCCATCCCAGGATGCCTGAGAATCGTCTCACTTGATGATCCAGTGACGGAGAGAATCGGACGATGAATCTGCCCGAGACGTCCGCATGACCGCATCCCCCGCCGGGGCGGTGCCCACCGCGGCCGGTTCGACGCCACTCGAGACCGCGGACAGCACGGACCCAGCAGCCGGCACCGACCCAGCCGCCAGCGCGACGCCTGCCGGTCCGGCGGCACCGGCAGACCCGGCATCACCGCGCGGTCCGGCACCAACGGCCGATCCTGCGGAGACAGCCGATTCCGGGAATCCCGTACCCGCCGTGGCCTCGACGGCCGGCGCATCGGCGACCGGACCCGGTCGGACCGGACCCACCCTGCGCGAGCGGGGCCGCCACCTGCGTAAACCGATACGCACCGCCCTGTTGGCAATGCATGTGCTGGTGGGTGTCGGCTGGAATGGCGTGGCGTTCGCACAGCTTGTCCTGGCTTCGACCGCGGCGGCCGATGCCGGTCTTCGGCACTCCGCATATGAACTCATGCACGTCGTCGACCGGGTCCTCGATATCCCGCTCGCTCTGCTCACCCTGGTCACCGGGGTGGTGATCTCGGTGAAAACGAGATGGGGACTGCTGCGGCACTGGTGGGTGGCGACGAAACTCGTCATCACCGTCGTTGCCGTGATACTCGGCGGCTCCGTGATGCGCCCGTTGATCGTGCGGGCCGGACAGGCGACGGACGGGGGGGAGGTCGCCTACACGGCTCCGACCGTCGCGATCGTCCTCGGTGCCAGTGTGATGAACGTCCTGTTCATCACGGCGACAGTGCTGTCCATCGCGAAGCCTTGGGGAAAGACTCCCCGGGGCCGACGAGCGATGCCCCGAGCCGGTGCGGCTCCCATACCCACGCAGCCGGGCCCGCCGGCGCCATCCGCGGCACTGGCCACCGCCACGGCCGCCACGGCCCCCACGGGGAGCGGGGATCCGGTGCTCCCGGCCACCGTGGCGGTTCCCCTCGGCCCCTGAGGGTCAGACGCTGCCGAGCACGCGGGTGATCCGCACCTCTACGACGACACGCCGGGGATTGGCCCGCGGCGTGCGGTAACGCTGCGCATAGCGGAACTCGGCGTCGGCCACACTCACCGGATCATCCCGGAGCACGGCCAGTCCCTCCAGCGTCGACCAGCGTCGACCGTCGATCTGGCAGAGCCCGACGGGGGTGCCCTGGGCCGGCCCCGCCGCGATCAGGCGGGCCTTGCGGGATCGGGCCGATGTGATCACCCGGGCGATGCCCGCCGCCGGATCGAGCGTCGCGCCGACGGCGACCACGTGCGGGCTGCCCTCCGGCCGGACGGTGGTCAGGCTGCACAGGTGCCGCTCCCGCCAGAAGTCGAGAAAGGCCTCGCCACGCCCGGCCAGGTCGAGCGGATACGCGGGGTCGAGCCGGTTCTGGTGGTCGAGCCCTAGCCGGCGATGCGTGAGCACCGGGAACTCGGCACGAACGGCGGCCGGTCGGGCCGGGTCCAGCTCCGCGCGCACCGTGGTGGGCCGCGGGCCGGCCTCGGCGAGCACCTCTCCCCACGGATCGACGACGACGCTCGCCCCGGCCATCTCCCGGCCCGCCTGGCGGCCTGCGGCGTTGCAGGCGACGAGGTACACCTGGTTCTCGATGGCCCGGGCGCGGGTGAGCATGCGCCAGTGGTCCAGCCTGGCCAACGGCCAGGCCGACACCACCACCACGATCTCGGCACCGCCCTCGGCCAGCAGCCGGAACAGCTCGGGAAACCGGAGGTCGTAACAGGTCGCCAGCCCGACGACGCCGAGTTCGGTGGGGACGGTTCCGACCGTGGCACCCGGCGTCAGCAACCGGGCCTCCGCGGAGCCGTAGCCGAACAGGTGCACCTTGCGGTACGCATGCCGGATCATCCCGTCCGGACCGATCAACACGGTCGTGTTGAAAAGCCGTCCGTCGGCGGACCGTTCCACGATGCTGCCGGCCACCAGGTGGCATCCGCGTTCCCGGGCGGCCTCCCGCAGGGCGGTGACCGTCGGCCCGGTCACCGCCTCCGCCTCCGCCTCGTACCGATCGAAGTGAAAATAGCCGGTGACCCATAGTTCGGGGAGGACGACCAGGTCCGCCTGGGTCCGCCGGATCTCCCCCAGCACCCTGCGCACCCGGTCCGCCGCGTTCTCCTCGTCGGGACAGCCGAGTTGCAGGGCTGCGGCACGGACCGGGGCTGCCATACGGGGCTCCTCGCCTTGTCGACCATGCGGTTCCGCGAACACGAGGGTCTTCCCGGCGGCGACCCGGTCGACCGCGGGATTCAGGACAGGCCCAGCATCGCCTTCCACTGCTGGGCGCTCGTCGGCCGGAAGACGTGGTTCATCCGCCTGACCACCGCGAGGTCCTCCGACGCCTGCGGAGAGTACTGGTGGCCGGGGAAGACGGTGCTGGTGTCCGGCAACGCGGCCAACCGACGCAGGCTGTCGTACATCAGTCCCGCGTCGCCGCCGGGCAGGTCCATCCGGCCGCAGCCCTCGAGGAACAGGGTGTCCCCGGCAACGAGCCGGTCGTCGACGAGGAAACACTGGCTGCCGGGGGTGTGGCCGGGGGTGTGCAGCAGCCGCACGGGGATCTCCCCGACCATCACCACGTCGTCGTCATCATGCTCGACCAGATCGGACGCGGAGATCTCGGTCGCCCGCCGTACCCACTCCGCCTCGGCCCGGTTGACGTGGATCGGGACGTTCTGCCGGCCGAGCAACTGGCGGACACCCTCGATCTCCATGCCGAACGCGTTTCCGCCGATGTGATCAGCGTGGTAATGGGTGACGAGCGCGCCGGTGAGCCGCATACCGTCGGCGGCCAGCAGGTTGAGCAGGTCGTCGACCTTGTAGGCGGGATCGACGATCAGGGCCTCGCCGGTCTCGCGGTCGCCCACAAGGTAGACGAAGTTGACCATCTGGGTACCGACCGGATCGCCGACGGCGAAGTCACGGCCGGACAACAGCTGACGGAAGTACAGGCGATCGGTCACCCCGCCAGCCTACGAAGGTCCGGCCCGCGGCGAGGCGGGTTGCTCACCAGGGCTACCTGCGGCGGCCTGACGGCAGACCCGGCGCGCCGGTTGATCGGCCGGCCATCTGCCGTCAGGCGACCGGGCTGAGGCCGCCGTCGAGGTTGATCGCCGCACCCGTGATGTAGGCGGCCCGCGCGGAGAGCAGGAACGCGACCAGATCGGCGAACTCCTGGGCCCGGCCCACCCGACCGAGCGGGATTCCGGAGGTCCGCCCCATCCGTTCGTACAGCTCGTCGCCCGTGATGTTCTCCCGGGCCGCCGCCCGATCCCACTGCCCGCTCTCCACCAGGCCGATCAGCACCGCGTTGACCCGGATCCGGTCCGGGCCAAGCTCCTTGGACAGGGCCTTGGTGAGCGCGAGGCCCGCGGCCCGAGTGACGGAGGTCGGGGTGGAGCCGGCGCCAGGGGCTCTGGCCGCCACGGACAGTGAGTTCACGATGCCGCCACCGCCCGCGCGCCGCAGGTACGGCAACACCAGCCGGGAGGCCCGGATCGCCGCGTGCAGCTTCAGCTCCAGATCGGCGTTCCAGACCTCGTCGGCCTGCTTCTCGAACGTACCGGCCGCGCTGGCGCCGGCGTTGTTCACCAGGGCGTCCACGGCGTTCCACCGGTCGACGGCGGTGGCGACGAAACGTTCAAGGTCGGTGGTGCTGGTCACATCGGCGGGTACGGCGAGAACCTCGCCACCGCCAGCCTGCGCCTGCTCGGCAACCTTCCGCAGCCGTGTCTCGTCGCGCCCGCAGAAGGCCACCCGCGCCCCCTCGGCGGCCAGCGTCCGCACCAGGGCGGCTCCCAGCCCGTTCGAGCCGCCGGTCACCAGCACTACCTTGCCCGCCAACTGAAGATCCATCCCGCTCCTGTCGCCCCGCTCCGGTCGCAGTTTTTCGATGAGGCATGCCGCCCGGCCCTGACGACCTGGGCAGATACCGGGTGATCGGCCCGCCGTTACCATCGATCGACATGATGAACATACCGATGGCGGAAGATGCGATCAGTGCCCATCCGGTCTAACGTCGGGACCGGCGAGAGGGGGCGAGACGATGGCCAGATGTGACACCTGCGGTAACGACTACTGGATGTCGTTCGAGGTGCAGGTCGTGAGTGGCGAGAAATACACCTTTGACTGCTTTGAATGCGCTGTGGCAAAACTCGCCCCTCGCTGCGAACATTGCGACTGCCGCATTATCGGGCACGGCGTCGAAGTATCCGGGCGGTTCTTCTGCTGCGCCCACTGTGCCCGGGTTTCGGACGGCCGCCTCGGCGCCGAGCTCCGCGACACCGTCGGCACGCATCCAGGCTGATCCGGGGCGGGGGCTCTCCTCACGATCCCGGGGTCCGAAGCGGACGGGGAGATCCGGCGCCTGCTGTCAATGGCCCACAACCGGCTGGAGATGGAGGTGTGCTGGCTGTCTCGATTCGCCTGGGGCAACCTCCTCGTCGAGGCCGCGACCGGGGAGGGGACTTCCTTCGGCCTGCGGGTCGGCGTGAACGTGCCAGTCGTGTCGTCAGTCGACACGGTCGGTCTCCGCCTCGTCCACCTTCCCGTAGCCGTCCTTTTCCACCCCCTCGTAGCCATCCGGGATCCCGTTCCGGTCTAGGTCGGCGGTCTCGGTCCGCTCCAGCTGAGCGTAAGCCTGGTTACGCAGGCGCAGCAGCACGGCCGCCAACAGAGCGGCGATCAGGGAGCCGGCCAGCACGGCGATCCTGACGTGATCGCTACGAGGGGAATCGCTCCCGAACGCCAGCTCCCCGATGAGCAGGGAGACGGTGAACCCGATGCCGCTCAGGATCGCCAGGCCCACCACATCGAGCCAGGCCAGCCCAGCGTCCAGGCTCGCCCCCGTGAAGCGCGCCACCAGCCAGGTCGCGGCGAGGATCCCGACCGTCTTGCCGACGACCAGGCCGAGGATCACGCCCACGGCCGCCCGGTCACTCAACGCCTCGGCTAGACCGTCGAGACCGCCCACCGTCACCCCGGCAGAGCAGAAGGCGAACATCGGCACGGCGATACCGGCCGAAATCGGACGCCAGCGGTGTTCGAAGTGCTCGGCTAGGCCTCGGTCCGTCTCGGGAGCACGGCCCCGCTCGCTGCGCAGCACCGGCACCGCAAAGCCCAACAGCACCCCGGCGACGGTGGAGTGCACGCCGGAGGCGTGCACCAGCGCCCAGGTCGCCAGCGCCGGCGGCAGCAGCAGCCACCACGACCGCACCCGCCGCTGCACCAGCACGGTGAACGCCGCCAACGGCACGAGCGCGCCGACCAGGGGCTCGACCGACAGCCGCTCGGTGTAGGAGACGGCGATAATGACGATGGCCACCAGATCGTCGACCACCGCGAGCGTGAGCAGGAAGGTCCGCAACGCGATCGGCAGGTGTCGGCCGATGACCGCCAGTACCGACAGCGCGAAGGCGATGTCGGTCGCCGTCGGGATGGCCCAGCCCCGCAGCGCGCCGCTGCCCAGGTTCACCAACGTGTACAGGACGGCCGGGACGACGACACCGCCGAAGGCGGCGAGCACCGGGACCGCGGCGCGGCGCGGATCACGCAGGTCACCGGCGACGAACTCCCGTTTGAGTTCCAGCCCGGCGACGAAAAAGAAGATCGCCAACAGTCCGTCGGCGGTCCACTCCGCCAGCGTCAGATCAAGGTGGAGGGCGGCGGGACCAACCCGGACGGCCAGCAGCGATCGGTAGGCGTCGGACCAGGGCGAGTTGGCGAGTGCGAGCGCGAGCACGGCGGCGGCGAGCAGGAGCGCCCCGCCGATCATCTCACCGCGCAGGATGGCGGCGACCCGCTGAGTCTCCGCCCGCGAACCACGGCCGAAAAGCCGGAAACCACGGCGAAACCGGGAGTCCCGGTGAAACCAGAAAC
Source organism: Frankia sp. CcMO1 (assembly GCF_977945845.1). Lineage (NCBI taxonomy): Bacteria > Bacillati > Actinomycetota > Actinomycetes > Frankiales > Frankiaceae > Frankia > Frankia sp. CcMO1. Next base: position 2,600 of record NZ_CDWTMG010000212.1, on the reverse strand, counting down.
TGCGGTGAAACCATGGACTGTGAGGTGGCGGCGGGCCCAAGGCGGTCTCCCAGCATCAGGGGTCGAATCGGACATCGCCGACCAGACTTCCCGGCACACCATGCACATCCGCGTGGATACCAGCTTAACCTGGACCCGCCGGCCGGGCCTACATTCGGTCAGGCGCGGCGATGCCGAGCAGGTCGAGCCCTTGGCGCAGGGTGCGGGCGGTGAGCCGGCACAGGGCGATGCGGTTGGCGCGCAGGGAGCCCGGAGCGGACAGCACCGGGCAGGCCTCGTAGAAGTCGGTGTAGGCCTTGGCGAGATCGTAGAGATAGCCGCAGAGCCGGTGGGGTTCGAGGGCGCGGCTGACGTCGACGAGCGTGTCACCGAAGGCGTCGAGGGTGAGGACGAGCGCCCGTTCGGCGGGATGCGGCGTCAGGGTGGGGTCCACCTCGACCAGGGTGTCCGGGGCATCCGGGATGTTCGGAGTGTCCGGGATGTCGCCGGCCTTGCGGAGGATCGACTGGATCCGGGTGTGGGCGTACTGCAGGTACACGCCGGTGTTCCCGGTGAACGACACCATCCGTTCGACGTCGAAGGTGTAGTCCTTGGTCCGGGAGGTGGACAGGTCGGCGTATTTAACGGCGCCGATACCGGCCTGCTCGGCGATCAGGTCGAGCTCGGCCGGGTCGAGGCCGGGGGCCTTCTCGGCGACGATGGTGCGGGCCCGTTCCACGGCGGTGTCGAGCAGGTCCATGAGCTTGACGGTCTCGCCGGAGCGGGTCTTGAACGGCCTGCCGTCGGGGCCGAGGACGGTGCCGTAGGAGACGTGGGTGGCCTCGACGTCGTCGGACAGCCAGCCGGCGCGGCGGGCGGCCTCGAAAACGAGCCGGAAGTGCAGGGCCTGGCGGGCGTCGACGACGTAGAGCAGCCGGTCGGCCTTGAGATCGCGGATGCGGTAGCGGATCGTCGTGAGGTCCGTGGTGTCGTAGCCGTAGCCGCCGTCGTTCTTGCGGACCATGAGCGGCACGGGCTCCCCGTCCGGTCCGGTCACCTCGGCGGAGAACACGCACAGGGCCCCGTCGCTGCCGGCCGCGATACCCGCGCGCACGAGTTCATCGACGACATCGGGAAGCCAGGGGTTGTAGAAGGACTCGCCCACCGAGTCCTCACTAGTGAGCAGCACGCCGAGGCGGCGATAGATCTCCCCGAAGGCGAACTCGGACTCGGCGACGATGTCCCGCCACTGGCTGACGGTCGCCGCGTCGCCGGCCTGCAACGCGACGACCCGGCGCCGGGCCCGGTCGGCGAAGGCGGGGTTGGCGTCGAAGGTGCTCCGGGCGGCCCGGTAGAGGGTATCGAGGGCCGAGACCGTGGAGGCGCCGGCGGCGAGGTCGTCGTGGTGCCAGGACGCCGCGGGATGCTCGTCGAGGTACTGGATGAGCATGCCGAACTGGGTGCCCCAGTCCCCGAGATGGTTCTGGCGGATGACGTCCGCGCCGAGGAAGCCGAGCACCCGGGCCAGGCAGTCCCCGATGATCGTGGTGCGCAGGTGGCCGACGTGCATCTCCTTGGCGATGTTCGGCCCGGAGTAGTCGATGATCGTACGACGGCCCCGCTCGGCCGCGCCGACGCCGAGCCGCCCGGCGGCAAGGCGGGCGGTGACCTGCCGCCACAGCGCGTCATCGGCGAGGGTGATGTTAAGGAAGCCAGGCCCGGAGACGGTGACGTCGGCCACCAGAGCGGCGCCGTCGGCGCGCACGGCATCGGCGCGCACGGCATCGGCGCGCACGGCATCGGCGCGCACGGCATCAGCGACCGCAGCCGCCAGCTCCCCGGGGCGGCGGCGGGCCCGCCGGGCGAGCGCGAGCGCCGCGTTGGCCTGGAAGTCCGCGTGGTCGGAGCCCCGGACAACCGGGTCGGCGCCGGCGAGTTCCGGCAGCGCCCGGTCGATCGCACCGGCGACGGCGGTCTCGACCTGCCTGCTCAGCGACGGCACCTCATGGTTGCTCACGTTCATGTCCTCCTCCACCGATGTCTCATTGTTCCAGGCGTGGTGACGTTCCAGGCGTGGTTACCGGCGCCGGACGCGCAGCCACCGCAGCGCACGGCCACTGCGGCCGGCCGGGCTGCCTTGACCTCCGCTACAAACCGCACCAGCCCGCGGCGGCAGCTCTCCGGGAGTCCTTCCCCCACCCCGATCACGGGGCTACGGACAGGGTGCCACCGCGCCCGCACACGCTGTGCCATACGCCCACCTCCCGGCACCGGTCACACACGTCGGTACCGACAGCACACACCCCGCCCTCCGGGCAGCGCCAACCCCACCCGGCGCCTCCCGACCCGGCCAACGTTCATGGACATCGCGCTGGCGATGACGACCCACGAGTTCGGGTTCGACGAAGTCGAATGCGCCTTCAGGTTGAAGAAAACCAAGGAGGAAGGCATTATCAAACTCCTCGTTCGTTTCGCGTAGCCCGCAGCGTGACACGACGGCAAGTAACGCCAGCAAAACCGGGAGGGCCGAGCACTGCCTCACCGGCGTAGGACGGGGACGGCGTAGTCCCCACGGCACGTCCGGCCCTCCTCTACCGCCCGCACCCGCAGCACATACAGGC
>NZ_CDWTMG010000211.1:1784-9191 GCF_977945845.1 Frankia sp. CcMO1 | reverse complement strand
GGTTCACGTCCGGCGCGACACCGGTCTGGGCCAGCAGCCGGTCGAGGTGGGTCGTCTTGAAGTTCGACACCCCGATCGCGCGTACCTGGCCGTCCTTCAGCAGCTCGACGAGCCCCTTCCAGGCCTCGACGTACCGATCCCGCCACGGGTTCGGCCAGTGGATGAGGAGCAGATCGAGGTAGTCCAGCCCCATCCGGCGGGTGCTCTCCACCGCGGCCCTGCGCACGCCGCGGACGCTGTGTGAGCGTTTGTTGAACTTCGTGGTGACGAACAGCTCCTCGCGGGGCACGCTGACGGCGCGTAGCCCGGCGCCGACCCCCTTCTCGTTGCCGTAGTTGTGCGCGGTGTCGATCAACCGGTAGCCCAGCCCGAGCGCCTGTTCCACCACCCCCTGGACCTCCCGGTCGTTCAGCGGCCAGGTTCCGAGCCCGAGCCTGGGCATCCGGGCACCGTGCGCGAGCGGGACGGTGGGGACAGGCGAAAGCGCCACGGGCGTAGGACCTCTCTGGTGCGAAGATCTGGTACGAAGAGATGCCGGGCGGCCGACCGGATCCGCGCTCCGGCCGGCCTCCGGGCATCCGGGCGACCCGGCCGCGATGGATGTGGTACCCACGTCGGCGAGCGAGACCCGGGGAAACGGGTCCGAAGACCCGGAGGGCAGACTGCCAGTATGAGCACCGCCAGGGACGACAGACTCGCGGTACGGCTACCCCAGGACGAAGCCGAGATCATCCGCTCGGCCGCGGAGGGTGAGGGCCTGTCCCTTGAGGACTTCGCCGTCGAGGCCATGAAGCGATACGCGCGAGAGGTTCTCGCCGACCGCCGCCTGTTCCGCGTCCCGGATGCCGACTGGAGCAAGCTCGAGGCGCTGCTCGACACGCCGCCGCCGGACTCCCCCCGGCTGCGCCGGCTCCTCGACGAGGAACCGGGCTCGGAGCAGCCGGAGTAGCCGGAGCACCCCGCCACCTCTGCCCGCCTCCCGGTCGGCCGACCAGCCGGCCAGTCGACCGGCGGTCCCGACGCGGTCCGACGCGGTCCCAAGAAAGGATCCTACGCAGTGCCCCTCGCCAAGCCCGCGGCCCTGTCCGAGGGCCCGGACCGGCTCACCTTCAACAGCGGTGACGACCTGCTCGACGGCTGGCTGCGCCACCACGCCCTCGAACACCAGCAGGACCGGACGACGAACACGTTCGTGATCGTCGATGGTACCCGGATCGCCGGCTACTACTGCCTGGCCACCGCCGCCCTGGAACGGATCCCCGGTTCACGCCGGTGGTCGCGCCGGTCCACCGAACCCGTTCCGGCGATGTTCGTGGGGCGGCTCGCGGTCGATGTCCGCTACCAGGGCCGCGGGGTCGGCGCCCAACTCGTGCGGGACGCCGTGATGCGGTCACTGACCGTCCATCGCATGGTCGGAGTGCCGCTCCTGCTCGCCCACGCGATACGGCAACCCGGCCGGGCATTCTACCGCCATCTCGGCTTCCTCGGCACCCACGTCGACCCCTACCTGCTCGCGCTGCCGCTACACGGCGCCGCCGGCGGGGGCTGAGCGCCGCCGGCCCCCGCAGGCCCCCGCCGAGCGCCGCTGGCCCCCGCCGGCCGCCCGTCACCTACTCGTCGCCGAGCAGCACATCCAGGTTGACGCGCAGCAACCACTGATCGAGCTTGAACGGGGGGTACGGCCGGGGCAGGCCGTCGAGCACCAGCTGGTTCACCGGGAGCCACAGGCTGCGCCGGCGGGCGTCGACCGCGCCGCGGCGCACCCCGACATACCGGGTCGCGGGGCCCCGCAGCCTGCTCAGCCCCACGTCGATCGGCCGGTCGGTGCGGAAGGTCATCCGCGTGCCGCGCCCCGCCGGCCGCACGACCTGCACCAGGCCGTCGAGCCCGGCGAGCAGCACCGCGCCGGTGGCTGGATCGACGGTGATGCTGCGCACCAGCCCACCCCGGTCGGTGCCCGCGATCAGGTAGTCGGGGCGGTTGGCGATGCCCCAGGTGTCGACCGGCCAGTTGCCCGTGGCGGGGGCCCGGGTCACCAGGCCGCGTTTCCCATCGATCTTCGGGTAGACGGCGAGGGTCTCCGCCCGCAGCCCGTCGGCCTTGGTGCGGGCCACGTACAAGGTGCCGTCCGTGCCGAACACGGCCGACTCCATCCGGGAGCCGTCCTGAACGGCGCGCACCGCCGTGCTCTTCGGGCTGATGGTGCCCCGCGACGCCGAGTAGGAGAACTCCTGCACGGGGAAGGGCTGGGCCCGGAAGTCCAGCCCGCGCACGTCACTGATCAGCACGAACCGTTCGTCATCAGGTTCGCTGGTGGGATCGGCGACGACCTCCCGCGGGTTCACGACCAGCTCGAGGCCCAGCGGGCGGGCCTGCGGGTACTGCCAGTGCGCCCGCACCCGGCCGGCGAGGTCGACAACGAGCAGGGCGCCGTTGTCGGTGCCGCCGACCCCGGTCCCCAGGTACTGGGCGATGACCAGGTGCCCGCTGCGGGGCAGCCGGGCGATCGAGGACGGCCCGCGCGGTGAGCGCGGCTCCAGCGGCGCGAGCACCGGGAAGGCCAGCGCCGCCACGTACGGCGGGGCGGCGCTGGCGAGCTGAGCCGCTGTCCTGGATGCCGTCCGGTCGTAGGCCCACCGTCCGCCCAGGGAGTCCCGCCGGAGCTGACCGATGCTCGGCAACTCGCCGTCGACGGAGGTGTTCCAGCCGAAGAAGGGCATCAGCGAGACGAAGACCACCCGCTCGGTGCCGTCCGGGCCGGGCACGACGATCACGTCCGAGATGTCCCCGCCGCCTACACCATGGTAGTTCGGGTCGGCCCGGGGCAGGCTCGTCCGGCCCTTCGTTGAGGGGATCACCAGGCGGGTGAACCGTTCGGTGACCGGCTCGAAGATCTCGATCTCCATGCCCGTACCGGTCAGCTTCGCCTGGTCGTCGGTGAACGGAGTCGTCGCGAGGAAGACGGTACCGTCCGCGGCGACCGCGGACAGGAAGGCGGCCTGACCGGGGCCGAAGCCCCAGCCCGGCACCTCGGCGATCTCGATGGCCGACTGGTCGTCGAGGTTTCCGAAGGTGCCGGGTGCGCCATAGATGGTCAGCAGGTTCCTGGGCAGGCCCGCCACCGCCCCGGCCGGCATCGACGGGCCCACGGTGACCCCGCCGACCGGTGCCGAGGGTCGGCTCAGCGGCAGGTCACCGGAGGAGGTCGGACCCGAGGACGAGGAGAGCAGGCGCGCGGCGACGAGGGCGCCGGCGGACGTCGCGCCGAGGCCCACGGCCGTCGCGAGCAGGCGGCGGCGGGTGACGGCGAGCGGCGAGCGCACCGACCCCGACGACCCCGACGACCCGGGAGAACCGGGAGAACCGGGAGAACCGGGCTCACCGCCGTCCGCGTTCGGACGGGTCTGGGCTGGCATCAGCGGTGGCCTCTCCGCGCGGGGTGGGCTGGGACTCGTCGGGCAGAGGAACTCCTCACACCCGGGCCGGGACCCCCTCGCCGGGCTGGGGGTCGGGTAGTCCCACGCCCCCCGCCGGCCGCCGGTGCGTCTCGGCGGCCCGCGCCGCCCGGCGGTCGGTGTGATGCAGCTGGACCACGAGCAGGCCGACCGCGAGCGCGGTCACCGACTCGGCGGCGAGCGCGGCGGTGGCCGTGGCCATCGATCCGCCGCCGGCCGAGACGAGCGCCCCAGCCGTCGCCACGGTGGCGACGGCGAGCACGCCGACGACCCGGCGCACCCCGGCGCCGAGCAGGTACGTGGTGAACATCAGGGTGACGGCCAGCAGGGTCATGCTCAGCGCGAGCACCGACAGCGCGGAGGCGGCGTCGGTGAGATGCGCCCCGAAGACGAGTCCGATCAACCACTTGGCCGCGAACAGACCGAGCCCGGCGAGGAAGAGCCCGGGAGCGACGACGAAGACCAGCGCCACGACCAACGTGCCCCCGGCGGGGCGTCCCTCCTTGCGCCGTCGTGCCGCCTCGGGCAGCAGGAAGTTCGCGACCGCCAGCCCGATGAAGACCGGTACCTTGCAGGCCGTCGAGATCGCCGCGTAGCCGCCGACCCCGGAGGACCCCAGCCAGCCGACGATGACGACGTCCATATTCTGCAGCAGGGCGAGGGGGATCAGCGCGCCGAGGGCGACGGTGGTGTCGGCGATGACGCTGTGCCGGGCGCTGGCGCGCGGCGCCGGGATCGGCAGCGGAATCGGCCCGGTGGCCGGCGGTGTGCCGTCGTCAGGCAGCACGGTCGCCCCGCGCTGGGACACGGGCGGACGCGGCAGCCGCGGGGTGCGCGTGACGGCCCACCGGGCGTGCTCGGCGCCGACGACGACGCCGAGCACGATGCCCAGGCCCGCGCCGTTCACCCCGAGCCCGCCCAGCACGAGCACAATCACCAGGCCGATCCGGACGAAGCCCTCGACCACAAAGTTGACGGCGAGGCGCGGATAGGCCCCCCGGGCCTGCAGCAGGCCGCGTTCGACGCACAGCAGCGTCCACAGCGCGGCACCGATGGTCGCCTCGGCGATCGCGAGCGGATGCGGATAAGACATCAGCGCGGCCACCGGCCGGCACAGCACCACCGCGACGATCGCGGAGATCACGATGCCGACGCCGCAGGCGCCCCGCAGCCGCCGGATCCAGGACCACTGCTCGCGCCGGGTGCCCCCCGGCCCAGACGTCTCGTGCTGCACCACGGCGATCAGCAGCGCGTTACCCGCGACCGAGAGAATCAGGAAGATGCTGACCTGCACCGACACGGCGCCGTAGGAGTCCGGGTCCAGCGACCGGGCGACGATCAGGTTCATCAGCAGGTTGCACCCGTTGACGAGCATGCCGGCGACGGCCAGCGCTGCCGGACCGGCCAGCAGGCCCGTCACAGCCTCACGCGAGGGCTTCGCCATCAGTCTCCCCACCGGGAACGGGACACGTCGAATCACCCACAGCGAAACACCGACCATGGTAAATGGCCGACGATTTTCCGACATCGGTAGGTTGCAGGCGAACGTTGCAGACGAACATGGTAAGCCCTGGCGAGCGGAACGAAACGGAAGGAATGCCACCGGTGACGGGAAGCCTCAGCGTGACACCCCCGGAAGGGTCGATACACCGCGGAGGGTCCCGGGAGCGCCGGTACCTGCCCACCCTCGCCGGCCGGCACGTGGTGTTCCTCAACTGGCGGGACCGGGAGCATCCGCAGGCCGGCGGGGCGGAGCTGTTCTGCCAGTCGATCGCCGAACGGTTCGCCGCGGCCGGCGCCCGGGTCACCCTGCTGACCTCGCGGGCCACGGACGGTGAACGCCCGGGTCCGCCCGTCGCCGAGTCCGTCGGCGGCGTCGAGGTGCGCCGCGGGGGCGGCACCTTCGGCGTCTATCCGTCGGTGCTCGCCCGGCTGGCCAGCCTGGGGCGGGCCGGGCACCGCGTCGACGCCGTCGTCGACTGCCAGAACGGGATCCCGTTCTTCAGCCCCCTGGTGCTGCCGGCGAGCACCCCCGTCGTGCAGGTGCTCCACCACGTTCATCAGAAACAGTTCCCGTTGTACTTCCCCGGGCCGGTCGCCCGGGTCGGGCAGCTGCTGGAGGCGCCGGGCAGCCGGTGGGTCTACCGGCGCCGACCGGTGGTGGTCGTCTCCCCCTCGACCCGCGCCGAGGCCCGTGACATCCTCGGCCTGCCCGGCCCGCGCTTCCTGGTCCCCAACGGGGTGACCACCTCGGCCGCCGGGGCTAGCTCGGCCGCCGGGGCCACCGCGTTCACGGGCCCGGCTGGCGGCGGGCCCGCAGGCTCGGATGGCGGCCCCGCGACGGCACCCACCATCGTGTGCGTCGGCCGGCTCGTGCCGCACAAGCGGCTCGACCTGCTCCTCGACGCGCTGCCCGCGCTGGTCGGGGCGCATCCCGGGCTCACCGTCCACATCATCGGCGACGGCCCGGACCGCGAACGCCTGACCGCCCGCGCGGTCGCCCTCGGGCTGACCACCCCAGATACGGTGACCACCACCGACCCGGGGGCCGCTCCGGGCTCGAGAGGCACGACCGACCGGGACGGTGACGCCGTGCGCTGGCACGGCTACACCGATGCCGCCACCCGCGACCGGCTGCTTTCCTCGGCCTGGCTGACGGTCAACCCCTCGCATGGTGAGGGCTGGGGGCTGTCGGTGCTGGAGGCCGCCCTCGGGGTGCCCGCGGTGGCGTTCCGGGTCCCGGGGCTGCGCGACGCGGTCCGGGACGGGACGACGGGATGGCTGGTCGACGAGGGCGAGCCGCTGGAGAAGACCCTCGACGCGGCGCTATGGCTACTGGCCGAGCTGCGCGCGGCGGCCCGCGCCTGGGCGGCTGGGTTCACCTGGGACGCCAGCGCCGAGCTGCTGGCCCGGGTGGTCACCGCCGAGATCGACCGGCTGGCCGGACCGGCGGCGAAGCGGGCCGAAGCAGGGGAACAAGGCCGCGCGCCGCAGCGGGGTCGGGGACCGGATCGGGGCCTGGAGCGCCGGTGCCGGGACGATGATCTCACGCACGCCCGCTTCACCCTGCCGGTCGGCGCCCCCCGCCCGGCGTTGCGCCGCACGGACCTGGTGTACCGGCCGGATCCGACCGGCCCGGAGATGATCGCGGTCCTCTACGGTGCCGGCCCCGCCGCCGCGCGCACCGCCCTGACCCGGGCCGGAGTCGGGGTCGGCGCGCTCGCCGACCTGCGACTACGCCCGGCGACCGGCGAGGACCTGCTGTTCGCGGCCAGCCGTGACCTGGCGGCATCTCCCCCGGATCCGGGTCCCGACCCGATCCCGACCGACAACCGGGACGATCAGGCGAAGGCCGGAGCGCGACGAGCAGCCTCGAACATGCTTTCCACGGAGCTAGAAGGAGCAGCAGGACGGCCCCTGTCTCACGGATGAGACACTGATATCCATCATGCCCTCCCACAGGATTTCCGAACGTTTACCTTACGGCATATTTTCTGGAGGGATGGCGACCGAAGGGTAACACGAATTGATCACATGGATATATAGCTCAGCTTGGTGCAGCAAACGGCTCAACCATCCTCGTGCAGCATCCTCCTCAGCAAGAACCTGAAAGCGCCACCCAAAAGGGCTGCGAAAACGACTACCCAGATGCCTGGGATTCCAGCAAAAGCCGCTATCACAATCAATGCGGCGATCAAACTGTATCCGATGACCGTGACCGGCATGTACCAGCCGGGGTGCCGACTGTTTCCGATGATCACTAGCGACCTCCTACCGCCATATTCCAAATGTCCAACCGCAGTAGACCGTGTATCCAAAAATCGGCCAGACATAGGGGACGTAAGAAGTCCGGGAAGCAAAGATATTTCCATCCGACCCAAGCGCACCTTCGCCCGTCAGAGGTCGAGTTTGTTGTAGGGGTCCTGGTTGGCGTAGTCGTAGGGGTTGGGGG
>NZ_CDWTMG010000211.1:0-1354 GCF_977945845.1 Frankia sp. CcMO1 | reverse complement strand
ATTTCGACTCCTTGGCGTTGCCGCCGAAGATGGGGTCGGTGGAGAGAAAACGGCCGGTGTAGGGGTTGTAAAGGCGGACGCCCATGAGGGTGAGGCCGCCGAGGGTGTCGCGGGAGCGTTGCTTTCCGCCGAGCCAGCCGTAGCGGGCGTAGGCGGTACTGGCGAAATAGGGGGTGCCGAATTCGCTGGATTCGGCGTAGCTGGCGATGGCGGTAGCGGCGGTGTCGTCGGGGACGGTGGCGACGATGTCTCCGCGCAGGTTGGCCAGCTGCAGCGTGACCGTGCCGGTGTTGTCTTGGACGGCGGCGAGATCTCCACCGATTCCGAGGATGTTGCGGGTCCACCCGCCGCCGGTGACGCCGATCCAGGCCGGGCTGTCGCCGAGTTCGGCCGCCGTCGAACCTGTCGTGCCGTCGTATCGAACCAGCGGGTAGTGGTTAGGAGTCGAAATGAAATAACTTGCGCGTTTCGAACCCTCCACAGGCCTGTGACCTGCGATGATGCTCTCGATCACGTATTTGTTACTTCATTACGTCCCCTTAGTCCAGCTCGTCGATCCTTCACTCCAGGATCGGATGCGCCGTGCTGGGTCGAGGGTGTAGGTCCGGGTAGTCGAGCCTGCGGTCTGCGAGGCGACCATGTCGTTCACGTGGTAGCCGACGGTAAGCGCGACACCGGCCGCGTCGGCGGCCGGCACAGCCGTGGTTCGGCCGAACAGGTCGTAGGTGTAGCCGGTGTCGGTGATCCGGTCGGCCTGGTCATAGCTGTGAGAGTAGACCTGCGGGGTCGTGCCGGTGGAGCAGTTCCCGGTGTCCGGCTGACCGCCGGCATCCGGGTAGCTGGTCAGGGCGATGCGATTGGAATCCAGGTCGTAGGTGTAGGTGCGGGTGGTGCAGATCCGCGGCCCGCCGTAGCTGACCGCGTCGACGACCGAGGTCAGCCGGCCCGCCGGGTCGTAGCCCAGCGTCTTGGTCGCGGGCGTGCTGGCGTCGAGACGGACCTGGCCGTGGATCGAGTATGCCTGGGAGAAGGTCAGCCACGGTGTGCCGGACTTGGCGTAGGCGAGGCTGGTCGGCTTGTTGGTGTTGTCGAGGCGGGTGGTGGCGACGAGGCCGTTCGGGTAGGTCTGGCTGGTGAGGGCTCCGTCGCCGTTGTAGGTGGCGGTGAAGGTGGACGGTGCCGACCCGGCGCCGACGCCAAGGCTGGTGACCAGGCCGCGGTGTTCGGTGGCGGTGTCGTAGACGTAGGCGTAGCTGCCCTTGCCGTCGTTGACGGAGGAGATCTGTCCGTCGGTGTCGTAGCCGGTAGTGGTGGTGTTGCCGTCGGCGTCGGTCTGGGAGGTGACCTGGATCTG
>NZ_CDWTMG010000210.1:0-8763 GCF_977945845.1 Frankia sp. CcMO1 | reverse complement strand
CGACGCCCCCAACGCCTTCGGCTACCGCAACCCCGAAAACCAGCGGCTACGAACACGCTGCGCAACCCACCCGCCGAGCCCGCAGATGCCTCAAACCCGCTTAACTTCGAAGAGCCGCCATGACCCGCGTCCGGTTGTTACGACATCGCTATGGGGACGTAATGAAGTAACAAATACGCGATCGAGAGCATCATCGCAGGTCACAGGCCTGTGGAGGGTTCGAAACGCGCAAGTTATTTCATTTCGACTCCTATGTCCTCTTTTACCGACACCAAGGAGCGGGAGAAGCGGGTGAAATTTGTCACCTACTTCACCGCGGCCCCTCCGTCACGGCCGGAGTCCGGGGCCGGCTCGGGTCCGACGCGTGGTCCGGCGTCCTGGGAGGCGCGGGAGCGAACCGGTACCTTCGCACACGTGGAGATCAGCGAACTATCGGTTCCGGACGCCTGGGTGTTCACCCCACGTCAGCACTCCGACAGCCGCGGGACCTTCCTGGAGTGGTTCCGCTCGGACGCTCTCGCCGAGGCGGTGGGACATCCGCTCACCCTGTCGCAGGCCAACCACAGCGTGAGCCGGGCCGGCACGCTGCGCGGGGTGCACTACGCGCAGGTCCCCCCCAGTCAGGCGAAGTACGTGACGTGCGTGCACGGCCGGGTGCTGGACTGCGTCGTCGACATCAGGGTCGGCTCACCGACCTACGGGACGTTCGCGGCGGTCGTCCTCGACGACGTCGACCGGCGGGGCCTGTATGTCGCGGAGGGTCTCGGGCACGCCTTCATGGCGCTCACCGACGACGCCGCGATCTCCTACCTGTGCTCGACCCCGTACACCCCCGGGCGCGAGTACGGGGTCCACCCACTCGACCCCGATCTCGCGCTGCCCTGGCCCGACGATCTCGTACCGTTGCTGTCCGACAAGGACACCGCGGCGCCGTCACTCAAAGAGGCGGAGGCGGCTGGCCTGCTGCCCGACTATCGCGCCTGCCGGGCCCTGTACGCCGAACTCCGCTCGGCGAGCGCCGCCGGGGACATCCGGTGATCCGGGTGGCCGGCCCCGGAGACGTCAAGGTCGTCCACCACCTGGTCACCGAACTCGCCGCGTACGAGAAGGAGCCGGCCGCCGTCGCCATGACGCCCGCCGATCTCGACACGGCCCTGTTCGGACCGGTGCCGGCCGCCCACTGCCTGGTGGCCACCGCAGACCACCCTACCGGCGACTCCACCCCACCACAGGTCGTCACCCCACCACAGGTCGTCGGCTTCGCGCTCTGGCACCCGACCTTCTCCACCTGGACCGGCCAGACCGGGATGTACCTCGTTGATCTGTTCGTCCGGCCGGGCCACCGCCGCCGTGGTCACGGGCAGGCCCTGCTCACCACTCTCGCGGCGATCTGCGCCGACCGCGGCTACCGGCGCATGGAATGGGCGGTACTGGACTGGAACGCCCCGGCGCAGGCGTTCTACCGCTCCCTCGGCGCGGGGCCGATCGAGGGCTGGACGACCTGGCGCCTGGGCGCCGGCGCCATCACCGCACTGGCCGGCGTCGGTGCCGGCAGCGATGCGGCCGGCATCGCTGCGGCCGGCACCGCCAGAGCCGGCACTACCTGAGCCGCACCGCCAGAGCCGGCGACGGCCAGACAGGCCGGATGCAGCAGCTTACGATCACCCGACCTGCGGTACCCATCGGCGGCTGGGTACGGTGGAGTCGGTGGCCGCCGCCCGGCCGCCGACGGAGCGGAAACCATCCGCCCATGCGGGACATCATGGTCGGGAGCGGAATACTCGACCCGTCGACGGGTGGGAGAGGAGCCGCCGAGAATATCATCATCTGATCGACCTTGGTCGGCAGGACACCCGCGAGGCGCCGTCCTCGCACGACGCAGGCTCTTTGGGGGTAGGAACGTGGATCCGACGCCTTCGACCGGCGGCGCGGAGAGCTCCGACACCATCGACAGCCAAACCGCCCACTCAGGCGGCCTACGCGACGTGGTTGCGCTCACCCTGCCCGCCGCGAGCGCCTACCTCACCGTCCTGCGCACGGCGACGGCCTCGCTGGCGGCCCGCCTCGACTTCACTCTCGACGACATCGAGGATCTCCGGATCGCCGTGGACGAGGCGTGCGCCCTGCTGCTCGTCTCGGCCGTGCCGGGTTCCTCGCTGGACTGCACGTTCACCCTCTCGCCGGGGGTAATGCACGTCTTGGTGACGGTCGAGAGCCTGGACGGCGAGCAGCCCTCCGAGGACACCTTTGCCTGGACCGTGCTCAAGGCGCTGGCGGGCGACGTGCAGACCTCGACGGGCCCGGGGTCGCGGGTGAGCATTGCCCTGCAGAAGCGCAGGGGCGTGCGCGCCAGCCTCGGTGAGCCTCCGGCCGGCCACGTCCGGGGGTCGGGTGCGTCCAGAGAGACTCCATTGGGCGACACGGTAGGTACGTCGTGACGCCGACCGGGAGAACTCCGACCCCACCGCGCACGGTACCTGATCACGACGTATCCGGTCGCGACGCATCTGATCATGACCCGGTGTCCACCGTAGACCCGGTAGCGGCGTTGAGTCAACGGGGATCCGTGCTCGACGACCACCCGGGGATCGACAGCGATCTCGGCCCCGAGGTGACGACCCAGGCACTACCGAACCCGGCGGTGGACGGTACGGCGATCGACGGGGAGAGCGATCGGCCCGACCGCGCGCATTCGCCCGACCGGGCCTTGGCCCGCACGCTGTTCGTCCGCCTCGCCGAGCTACCCGAGGACGATCCCGAACGCTCCGCCGTCCGCGATCAGCTCGTCCGGATGCACCTGCCGCTGGTGGAGTACCTCGCCCGCCGTTTTCGCAACCGGGGCGAGCCGCTCGACGACCTCATCCAGGTGGCCACCATCGGATTGATCAAATCGGTGGACCGATTCGATCCGGAACGTGGGGTGGAGTTCTCGACCTACGCCACCCCGACCATTGTCGGTGAGATCAAGCGGCACTTCCGGGACAAAGGCTGGGCCATCCGGGTCCCCCGCCGCCTTCAGGAGCTCAAACTCTCCCTGACGAAGGCGACCTCCGAGCTCTCCCAGACGCTGGGCCGCTCCCCCACGGTGAGTGAGATCGCCCGGCATCTGCAGATGAGCGAAGAGGACGTCCTCGAGGGGCTGGAGTCGGCGAACGCCTACTCGGCGGTCTCCCTCGACGCGCCGGACTCCGGCGACGACGAGGCACCCGCCGTCGCGGACACCCTCGGCGTCCAGGACGAGTCCCTGGAGGGCGTCGAGTACCGCGAGTCCCTCAAGCCGCTGTTGGAGAAGCTCCCGCCGCGGGAGAAGCGCATCCTGCTGCTGCGGTTCTTCGGCAACATGACCCAGTCCCAGATCGCGACCGAGCTCGGCATCTCCCAGATGCATGTGTCCCGGCTCCTGGCTCGGACGCTGGCCCAACTGCGGCGCGGCCTGCTCGAGGACGGCTGAGCGGACCCGTCACCCGGTCCCGCCGCCGCGCCGAGGCGGGACCGCCGGCCCGAGCCCACCGGCCAGCAGCAACGCGACGACGATGACAAGGGGCACGACGAGCAGCGGGATGCCGTAGCCGTAGCGGCCGGACTGCACCAGCCCCCACGCCACCGGCAGGCACAGGATCTGCACGACCAGGGTGGGCGAGCGGAAGGATGCGCCGTTGCGCAGCACGCCTCCCGCGAGGACCGCCACACCGAGCCCGCCGACGATGGCGAGCACCCCACCGCTCTCGGCACGACCCACGTCGTCGATGTCCGGCCCGAAGCCGCGCAGCACCTGCAGGATTCCGAGGGCCAGCAGGGTCAGCGCCTCGATGGCGAGCAGGACGGACGCCACCCGAGTGGGCACGGACGCCGCGCGAGCAGCCTGCCGCAGTGTGCCGAAGCGGCCGGCCGCCGGCTGATCGGGATGACTCGTGGATCCCATATCCCCGACACTACGTTTCCGGGGCCGTCGGCGTTCCCGGGGCCGTCGGCCAGTGCCCCCGGGGACCCTCCGGACGGTGTCCGCCGGATTCCAACGGTGTGAGAGTTTTCCCAGCCGGCGACCCGGATGACCAGGCGGACTACGGTGGAGGCATGCGAGGGCTGTTGGTCGTCAACCCCGTCGCCACTGCTACGACCGAACGTGTTCGTGACGTCCTCGCCAGCGCGCTCGCCGCGGACCTCGCCCTGGAGACTGTGGTCACCAAGGGGCGGGCGCACGGGGTGGAGCTGGGGGCCAGAGCGGTCGAACTCGGCGTCGACGTGGTGATTGCGCTCGGTGGGGACGGTACCGTCAACGAGATCATCAACGGACTGCTCCAGAACGGTCCGGTACCGGGCGGCCCAGCGTTCGCCGTGGTCCCGGGTGGCAGCACCAACGTCTTCGCCCGCGCGCTAGGCTACTCTGCGTCACCGGTGGAGGCGACCGGCGAGCTGCTGCGCGCGCTCCGCGAGGGCCGCACCCGGCGGATCAGCCTCGGCCAGGCTCAGTACGGCGACGAACGGCGCTGGTTCACGTTCTGTTTCGGCATCGGTCTGGATGCCCAGGTCGTCGCGCGGGTCGAGGAGAAGCGTGGCGAGGGCAGGCGCAACACCGCCGGCCTGTTCCTGCGGACCGCGGCGGGTCAGATCCTCCACGGCACCGACCGCCGCGGTTCGCCCATCACCCTGACGACCACCGACGCCGGCTCGGCCCTCGACCCCGGGAGCACCGGCCCAGCGGGCGGGCGGGCCGAGGAGCACATCGCCTTCTGCATCGTCTGCAACACCCACCCGTGGACCTACCTCAACTCCCGTCCCGTCCTCGCCTGCCCGGACGCGTCCTTCGACACCGGTCTGGACCTCCTCGCGCTGCGGCGGGTGCGGTTGCCCAGCGTGCTGTGGGCCGCCTCGCGGATACTCACCGATGGCGAGGGTCCGCGCGGTCGCAACGTGGTGCGCCGCCACGACACGTCGTCGATTCGCTTCTCCACGGACACACCCCTGCCGGTGCAGATGGACGGCGAGTATCTCGGGATGTTCTCCGAGGTGCTGCTGACCCACCATCCGCACGCGCTGCGCGTCGTCGCCTGACGGCTGCCCGCCCGGGAGAATGTCCGCTCAGGCGTCGAGCGCCGTGGTGGGGGTCCCGTCCGGCCGGGACAGTGCCTGGCGGATCTCCACGGGGTCGTCGCAGATCGCCCCGGTGACGCCCGCGTCGCGGATCCGCCGGGCGTCCTCGACGCTGGTCACCGTCCAGGTGATCAACCGGACGCCGGCCTCGCGTGCCCGTCCAGCCGCGTCGGAGGTGCCGAGCACCGCGCTGGTGTGCACATGCAGTTCGGTGTGGCCCGCCGACCGTGCGTAGGCGAGGCCGCCGCTCACCGACATCCGGGGCATGGTGAGGAACGCCGTCGTGACCGCGAGGCCGGCGTCACGCACCGCCTCGATGGCGAACCAGTCGAACGACGACACCGTGATGCCGCCGGCACCGGCGTCGAGGTCGGCGGCGTCCGGCCGGCGGCCGGCCCATCCCCGGGCCCGCAGCGTCTCGGCGAGCCGGCGCGCGGTCTGCTCCCGGGGTGCGTCGAAGTCCGGCTGCCCGGGCTGGTTCTTGATCTCACAGATGAGCCGACCGCGACGATCCCACACGTCAAGGATCTCATCGAGCAGGGGAATGCCCCGGGCCCGCAGCGCCGCCGTGGTCCGCCGGACCACCGCCCGGCCGGCGGGGCGGGACAGCCGCGCGTCGTGCACGCAGACCAGGTCGCCGTCCGCGCTGCGCCGCACGTCGACCTCGACACCGTCGGCGCCCACCCGCAACGCGGCATCCACCGCCTCGACCGTGTTCTCCGGGCCGGGAACCCTGCTGCCACGATGACCGAGAACCTCCATGCTCCAACCCTGCCAGCTCCGGCGGCGCGAGCGGGTCAGATCGGGCCGGGATGACGGCGCACACCGGCGCCGGAGCAGCCCTCAGACAGCCCTCAGACAGCCCTCGGGCAGCCCCCGGACAGCACAGAACGGATCCATGACCGACTGGCCTGACATCGGCGGCTTGATCGCCGAGGATCCGGGCCGCCCACCGGCCGCACCGGTGACGATCGGTGCGACGGAGTGTGACATCCCCTGGCAATCGGGGCTCCCGTGACACTTCGGCCAGCTAAGGAGACGGCCGCCCCCCGTGGTCCGCCTGTGTCCCTGCCGGACAAGTGCAGGCCAGCCAGGCTGTGAAGAGGCTTGCAGGTTCTTGCGCCGTTGCCTGTTCGGGTGGGAGGGTGGCGAATGTCCGAGGTGGATGCACGTGCACCCGGGCTCACCGACACCCGGCAACCCGCTCTACGGCCCGCCGCCGAGGCCGAGCAGACATCCTGCTCAATTTATTTTCACCTCGGCACAACCGTAGCGGCTCACAAAGCGTCTCATGTGCAGTGTGGCCCGAGACGAGAGAGGGAGTTGTACGCATGGACTGGCGCCACAGAGCGCTCTGCCGTGACGAGGATCCCGAGCTCTTCTTCCCGATCGGTACAACCGGTCCGGCGGAACGCCAGGTCGAAGAGGCAAAGGCCGTTTGCGCGCGGTGCGCAGTCACGAGTGACTGCCTCAACTGGGCACTGGACACCGGGCAGGACTCCGGTGTCTGGGGCGGGATGAGCGAGGACGAACGCCGGGCGCTTAAGCGCCAGGTCCGACTCCGGGTTCGAACCGCCTGACCGCAAGACCGTCCCCGCCGGCGGGCCGACAGCGCCCGAGGAACCGGCACCACGTCCCGGGTCCGAACAACAACACCCGCTCGCGGCAGGCCCTGCCCGCCGGAACCGGCACCGGCGGACCACAGTGGTCGCCGCATGAGGTCATGCCACAACCCGTACCGCAGCACGGGGGTAGCTGGCAGCAGCATCGGCCGTTCTGTCCGCGCGCCCGCCGCAGCAATGCGGCGCGACGCGGACGGGGCGGCCGTAATGTTTTCCGCCCCCGACCGCGCCTCCCGGCGATCGGGCCCGCTCAGGCGAGCCACCGCCCGGGACGCTCCCGACCCGGGCCCCCACGAGCACGCCACATCGGCACGACGGCCATGGACGAGGGACACATCTTGGGGGATACCCCCTCCCGGGCACCCTAAACACTCAACTTTCAGAAAGTGGGATCGACAGGAGCGCCTCCGTCCCGCACTCTGGACCGGCTTGGAGCCGGATGGTGCCGTGCATCTCGCCCAGCACCAGCTGGCGGACGATCTGCAACCCCAGCCTTGGCGAGTGCTCGAGCTGGAAGTCCTCGGGCAGCCCGGCACCGTCGTCGGCCACGACGACATCAAGCCGGTCTGCCAGGCGGCTGACCCGGATCTCGATGGAACCCGCCGAACCGTCGAACGCATGTTCTACAGCATTCTGTAGAAGTTCGGAAAGCACAAGAGCCAACGGGGTGGCGAGTTCGCCGGGAAGCCGCCCGAACGACCCGGTCCGGCGGGTGTTCGCCCGAGCCCCGGTGGAGGCCAGATCCACCGTGACCGAGGTGATCTGGTCGGCGATCTCGTCGAACGGCACGCTCTCCCCCAGACTCTGGGACAGCGTCTCGTGCACGACCGCGATCGAGGTGACCCGGCGCACCGACTCCCGCAGCGCCGAGCGCGCCTCGTCGGCCTTCGTCCGCCGCATCTGCAACCGCAGCAGGGCGGCTACGGTCTGTAGATTGTTCTTGACTCTGTGATGAATCTCATGGATCGTCGCGTCCTTACTCAGCAGCAGCGCCTCGCGGCGACGCAGCTCGGAGACGTCCCGGACGAGTACCAGCACCTCCCGGGTCGCCCCGGGAAAGAGCGGGATCGCCCGCAAGAGCACCACCGTGCTCCCGACCGCGGCTTCCACCTCCACCGGCCGACGCCGGCCGAGCGCGTGCCAGACCGCCGGGGTCGCGGCGGACAGGTTCAGCGCCCGGTGCACGGAGCGGAGGTCCTCGCCCGTGACATTGCCGGTGTAGCCGAGCCGGCGGTACGCCGAGAGCGCGTTCGGGCTCGCGAAGATCACCTTTCCGGCGCCGTCGAGCCGCATCATGCCGTCGCCCACCCGGGGGGACTCGGGAAGCTCCGCCGAGCTGCCGCGGAACGGAAAGGCGCCCTCGGCGATCATCAGGGCCAGGTTGTTGGCACCCTGCAGATAAGCCGACTCCAGCGCGCTCGGCGTCCGGGTGGTCGCGAGGTTGGTGTCCCGGGCGAGGACGGCGATCACCTCGTCACCCCGCCGGACCGGGATCGCCTCGGTCCGCACCGGGACCCCGCCGTCCCACTCGGGCTCGCCCTCCCGCGCGATCCGGTGTTCCCGCCAGGCGTTCTGGACCACCCAGCGATTGATCACGACGCTGCCGACCTCGTCGTTGTGGTACGCGGTCGGACCGGTGGTGGGACGGACCTGGGCCACGACGAGGAATTCGGCTCCGCTGGCGTGGCCGCCCCGACTGGCCCCCGAACCGGAGCGGACAGGCACGAGCAGCAACAGATCAGCGAAGGAGAGGTCGGCGAGCAGAGCCCAGTCCGCGACGAGCGCGTGCAGGTGGTCGATGTCGTCGTCGCTGAGATCCGTGCTCGCGCGCAGCATGTCGGCGAGGGTTCCCACGGCTCGCAGACTGCCAGACCGGCCGGGTTCGTGAGGTGGCGGGCACCCCATCACAGTGGTCGATACCCGTACGCTGGCCCTCGTGACCGTCGATGATGCCGCGGCGGCCGCGCCGCTCGCCTGGCTCGCGGGCCACGCCCGGGCCCGGGTCGCCGCCGGGCTGCGCCGCGAGCTACGCCCGCGGGGCGGCCCGGAC
>NZ_CDWTMG010000209.1:7787-9701 GCF_977945845.1 Frankia sp. CcMO1 | reverse complement strand
CCTCCAAACCGTTGATACTTACATCCGCGCATGGGTCGAGCAGGACCCAGACCTCATCGTGACCATCTTCACGGAGAGAGCGACCTACCACGAACGGGTGCTCGACGAGCCGATCCGAGACCACGAAGGCATTCGCAAGTACTGGCGAACAAAGGTCGTCGAGTCCCAAGCGAACATCTCGTGCAAGCTCCTTAACGCGTATATCGACGGGGGAACGGCGATCGTCGAATGGGAAGCGGTATTCGACGATCGAGAAGAGCGGGACCGCAAGCTGATGCGCGAAATCGCGGTACTCGTGTTCGACGGCGACCGGATAGCGAGCCTGCGTGAGTACTGGTCCTCCCGCCCCATCGCCACGGCCGCGACCACCCGATGACCTCCGGCCGTTGGGCGGTGAGAACTTTCCGTACTTCTTCAAGGCGGCCCTGACGGGCCGCTGCTCGCCCACTCGGGGCACGGCGCGCGCTGGTCGCCTTCGGCTAGCGCGCGCCGACCCCGGCGGGCGAGCGGAGCTCGTCGGGCACCACGAAGCCCGGCCCCACCGATACGGGCGGGTCCGGGCAGTCGCGCGACGCGTGACGGTCGCGGCTACGGCGGCGAGTCCGACGGCTGTCGCAGGAGGTCGAACGCCAGCTTCTTCAGCCGGGACTCGATCGCGCTCGGCTGGCGGTCGAAGTCGGCGGCCAGATCCTCGATGCTCCGGCCAGCGCGATAATCTGCCAAGAGACGCGCGTCCGCCTCCGGCGTCCACCGGTCGTACGCCTTCGGGTGCTCCTGCCGGATCTCGCCAATGCCCGGCCGAAGGCGGCCAGATTCCGCGTCCGGCCCATGTTCCGCCGCAGTCATGACGACCAATCTAGCGAGCAATCCGTGACGGCAGCGACACAACATGTTGGTCGATCGGTGCAGGGCTCGCCGGTGCAAGCCCCTGCCTCCGGCGGGTAGGGCCTCCGGCCCTGCGACCCGGAAATGGCCTCCGGCGGCCGGGGCTACTCGCCCCGGACCCTCGGCGTCTGGGATGCCACCAACCGCCCGGCTCCCCGCCTCGCACCACAGGCAGCCAGACCGCGCCCGCCTGGTCCAGGTCGTTCGTCCAGCGGGGCGCTCCACCTGGACCAGGCGGGCGCGGCCCGACCGGGCGAAGCCTGCGAGACGGGAAGCCAGCCGCACCGGGCGACGGCGTCTGGGGAGTGAGCGGGGAGTAGATCTTGCGGTTGATGGCAAACAGGACCACGCCAGACCGACGAGGACCAGCCGTGTGACCAGCCTGTATAGGCCGATGCCCATGTGATGAGCCGATCTTGACCTACTTGACACGGAAGAGGTCACTGGTTCAAACCCAGTATCGCCCACCACACTAGATTTGAACCGCTATGTCCGAATTGATTTCGGGTTTGGCGAGCGTTGGTGACGCTGCCACCTGCGGCAACGCAATCTGTCGGGCTGGTTCGCATCCAAGTATGGCCTCCGGGAAACGCCGGTGCTCGTGTTGGCTTGTCTCACCGGTGGGCGAAGATGAAAGCTGCCTTCGGCGTTCGGCTCCGGCGGCTTCCAGCCAGGCCGCGACCCGGCGGGGTCGGCGGCGGTGGACGTAGACGTTCATCGGGTGCCCGCCGTAGCCCTCGGTCTTGAGCTGGCTTTCGTTACCGGCGTGGAAGCCGAGCAGCACGATCCCGCCGGGCCGCAGCACCCGGTGAAACTCGTCCAGGACGGCGGGTACCTCGTCGTCGGGGACGTGGATCAGGGAGAACCAGGCGAGTAGGCCGGTCAGACAGCTGTCGGGCAGGTCGAGTCCGGTCATGGTGCCGACCTGGAAGCGTAGGGCGGGGTGGTCGCGCCGGGCTACGTCGATCATGGCGGGTGATAGGTCGATGCCGAACGTGTCCAGGCCGATGCGGTGCAGGTGGGCGGTGA
>NZ_CDWTMG010000209.1:3665-7589 GCF_977945845.1 Frankia sp. CcMO1 | reverse complement strand
GGTCGATGCCGAACGTGTCCAGGCCGATGCGGTGCAGGTGGGCGGTGATGCGGCCGGGGCCGCAGCCGACGTCGGCGACCGGCCCGTTGCCCTGGGCGCGGACGAGTTCGGCGAACAGCGCCAAGATGCCGCGTTGAAACGGCTCGCGGGCCAGTGCGTCGCGCAGCAGGTCGGCGTAGCTGACCGCGACCGTAGGAGGTTCGGGTGTCGTCGAGCCAGCCGGGAGCGCGCACAGGAAGCACGGTAGCCCAACCCGGACCGTGACCTCTTCCGGCCGATGCCACGGACCGCAGTCTCGATCGATGTCATAGGGGTAACGGGCCGTCGGTGTGCTGCGCCCAGCGACGATGGTTGCACTTTTTTCACTTCGAGGGATGATGGTGGTTGGTGCAGGCGGACAGGAGGAGTCATGTCCACGGAAGCGATCATGCCGGGGGATGGTGAACGTCCCTCATTGACCGAGTTGGCCAGCTTGCTGCACGACGGTGCGGGGGAGTTGGCGGTGCGCCGTGGCGGGGCGCAGGTGGAGGTTCCTGTGTCGGTGCGGGACGTGCTGACCAGGATCGCCGGTGTCCTGGCCTCTGGCCGTGGCGTGGCGATCGTGCCGGTGGATCGGGAGTTGACGACTACCGAGGCGGCCGGGTTGCTCGGTGTGTCCCGTCCGACATTGATCAAGCTGCTGGAGGCCGGTGAGATCGGCTATTCGCGGCCGAACTCCTCGCGCCGGATTCCGCTGGAGCAGGTGTTGGCCTACCGGGACCGGCGCGGTCGCACCAGGCGGGCGATCCTGGACGAGATGACCGCCGACGCCCTCGAGATGGGCATGTATGGCCAGCCCGCACCGGTCGAGACGGACGACGCGGCCTGACGGTGACGACGATCGCGGTCCTGGACGCCAACGTTCTGATCCCCAACGCGTTGTGTGACTTCCTGTTGCGGTTGGCCGAGGAGGAGATGTACCAGCCGCGCTGGTCACCGGCCATTCTGGACGAGGTTCGACGGCACGTGCCGGTGTCACCGGCGGCGATCGACCGGCGGATCGCATTCATGAACGCCGCGTTCGAAGACGCGCTGGTCACCGGCTACGAGTCGCTGATCGACCAGATGCGCAACGATCCGAAGGACCGGCATGTGCTGGCTGCGGCGGTGGCCGCCGGGGCGGACTCGATCATCGCCTGCAACCTGCGGGACTTCCCGGTTGCCGCGTGCCAACCCTACGGGCTGGTCGCCGAACATCCCGACACGGTTCTGCTGGACCTTTGGGCCCGCGAGCCGCGGACGCTGCTGCGGGTCCTTGGCGAGAGGCCGCCAGCACCGGCCGTCGGGGTACGCGGCTGACCGTCCATCAGGTACTCGACTATCTGGCAACCGCCGGGGCGCGCCGGTTCGCCGCAGCGGCGCGGCAGAGTGTTCCGCCTCCCGACGGAGTCCTGGCTTTGCCGTAACCCACGCCGGATCCCTCGAGCGTGG
Source organism: Frankia sp. CcMO1 (assembly GCF_977945845.1). NCBI lineage: Bacteria > Bacillati > Actinomycetota > Actinomycetes > Frankiales > Frankiaceae > Frankia > Frankia sp. CcMO1. Next base: position 6,119 of record NZ_CDWTMG010000209.1, on the reverse strand, counting down.
GATTGTCCGCAGCCATCGTGGTTGGGCACGGTGTCAGGATGGCGTCCTTGCGGTGGGAGGTTGGGTGTGGTGACCCGGCGGCGGGTGGCGACGAAGATCCGGGTCCTACCACCGGATGTCGTGCCGTTGAGCAAGGAGCACGAGCAGCAGGCGGTCCGGGCGATCGCGACGATGATCGATCAGTGGTGGCGGAAGCATGGCCGCGACGATGAATCGCCCGATGCGGCCAAGGCGGCGCCGGCGATCACGACGGAACTCGGCGGCGGACCGCCGTGACTGGTACATCTGGCCCGTGAACTGGGAAAACGCGGTTCCTATTCTGCCAAGTTTGGTCCACCAGTTTCAGCAGGCCGGAGGCCACGTTCCGAAGACCAGGGTTCGGCTCGAAGATCACCCGTAGACAAGACGTGGGCGACGTTGAATGCGGCCAGGTCGGAGCCGAAGCCCGGGCGAGGAGTGGCACCTCCTCACAGCCATTTCAGGCTAACGACGGGCGACCTGGGCTCCGGGGGGACGGCGATAGCTGGCCAACCGTGATCGAATGCTCAGGTTCATCAGATCACGAAGCGTAGCCCCGAAGGGTGGCCGTGCTGACCGCGCCGGGTGCCCGCTCATGCCGATGAGCGGATGAGCGATCATGGAAGCTGCGGAAGGCCGGATTCCTGCTCCGGCGGCTCGTTGTCCCGCCTTCCTGGCACCCGGTTGTCAACCGTTGTGTCCGCCCTCGGGTTCTTCCCGCTGCGGGGCTGGGGCGGGTGTAGGTCCGGGTCGGCGCTCAAGGCTAACTCCCACAGCGCCCTGCGCAGCGCCCGCATTCGTCGGACGCCCAGCAGCGCCTGCCAGGCGGCCTCGATCCGCGCTTCCTCGGCGATGGCGACGGGCAGCGCGCCGCGGCCGCGTGCGGTCAGCCGGATCAGTCGTGCTCGCCCGTCGGAGGGATCCGGCACCCGCTCCACGTAGCCGGCCGCCTCGAGCCCGTTGACCAGGGCGAGGGCGGTCTGCTTTGGGATGCGAGCGCGGTCGGCCAGGACGATCAGCCTGGTGCCGTCCAGGTCGATGCCGGCCAGCAGGCGGGCTTGTGCCCGGGTGACGTCGGCGTAGCCGGCCTTGGCGAGCGCGGCGACGATGCGGTCCTCGGCCGCCCGGAAGCCGATGAACATCAGCCAGCCGGACGAGATCTCGCGTCCCACCACAGACCTTCCAGGTAGTCCCGATCAGGACCAGTTATTAGTACCATCATCGTACTAGATTCAGTTGGACGAAGGGATCGGACCCAATGGACGACACCGAGGTCTGGTCGGCCGTCGACCGGCGACGCCGCGCCATCGTGGACACCTTGGCCGGCCTGGCCCCGCAGGAGTGGGACACCCCCTCGCTATGCGAGGGATGGACGGTCAGGGACGTCGCGGCGCACCTGACGATGCCGCTGCTGAGCATGCGGCAGCTGGCACTGCTCGCCATCCGGCATCCGGGCGGGACCAACCGCATCATCCGGGAAGGCTCGATCGACCTCGCCCGACGCCACGACCCCGAGCAGCTTGTGCACAGGCTCGGTCTGCTGGTGGGACGACACCGCACGTTCCCGGGACTGACCTGCCGCGAGTCGCTCATCGACGCCGTCGGCCACACCTTCGACATGACCATCCCGCTGGGTCGCCAGATCCGCATCCCCACCGCCGAGGTGGCCGAAGCGGCCGACCGGGTGGTCTCCTACCGCGGTCGCGGGAACGCGAAGGTCTTCCGCTCGCTGCCGCTGGCGACGTTCCGGCTCACCGCGACCGACCACGCCTGGTCCACCGGAGACGGCACGCAGGTGACGGGCACGATGGCCGACCTGTTCCTCCTGCTCACCGGACGCACCGCGCGGATCGGGCACCTGCACGGCCCGGGTGCGGACGAACTACGTCGGGCCGTCACCACCTGATCCCGTGCCCACCGCAGGAACCGCTCAGCATTGTCAGGCCCAGAGGTATGACTACGTGTAGTGACTTGTCGACGACTGTGATCAAGCTCGGAGTGGCCAGCCATGCCCATCCATGTGGAGCTGGCTTTCGTCCGTCCTGGCCAGACGGAGGTGGCGCTGACCGCGCGGCCGGGTCGGAGCCCAGCCGGGGCTGCTATTGGCGGTGCAGGCGGACGCCGGGGCCGAGCGTGTCGGCGCCGTGGAGGTGCTGGCCTTTGGCGGTCCAGATGTCGAGTGGTCGTCGGCCCGCCAATGGGGTCAGGTCGAGCGTGTCGCCGGCTTCATGGAGATCGAGCCGGCGCAGCGTGGGGATCTGGGCCAGCGGCGCCAGGTCGCACACGCGGCGACACCTGCTGAGCGCCACGCTGTTGAGCTGGGGGAGCTGGGTCAGTGGCTCGAGGTGCTCGACGGGTGTGCCGCTCAGGTCGAGTACTTCGAGGTGGGCCAGTGACGCAAGGGGGGTCAGGTCGCGTACCCAGTCGTTGTTACAG
>NZ_CDWTMG010000209.1:0-3003 GCF_977945845.1 Frankia sp. CcMO1 | reverse complement strand
AGCCACAGCGCCTCAAGGTGCGGGGCCTGCGCGGCGAGCTCCGCGAGCCCATCAGCGGGTGCGGTGGAGGCGAATGGGCCGAAGTGGGTCAGCTCGGCCAGTCTGGGCAGGGCCGACAGGTCGGTCACGGTGGCACCGCGGAGCAGGAGCCAGGTGAGGTTGTGCATGTTGGCCAGAACCGTGAAGTCGTGGACGGCTGCGATCGAGCCGATGATCAGCGACCGGAGCGCGGTCAGGCGGGTCAACGGCTCCAGCGAGGTGATGCCGGGATGGCGGGAGAAGTTCAGGTACTCCAATGCCGTGAGGCCGGCGATCTCGTCGAGGTCTCGACCGGCTCCGCTGTGGCTGACGTACAGGTCACGCAGGTGACGGTGTTTGTGGAGGATGTGCAGGCTGGTGGTGGCGCCTTCCCATAGTTCCAGTTCGGTCAGGGCGGGTACGTCGTCGAGGTCGGCGGGGTCGGTCGGCTCGGACAGGCTCACCCGAAGGTGTGCCAGGTGGTGCAGCCGGCGGGTGGCGGGCAGGAGCGGGCTGCTGGTGACGGTGGCCCATCCGTCGTCGAGGGGGGCGTCGGCGAGGACCTGGTTGGCGTAGTCGTGGGGGTCGAAGTACCGCCAGCAGTCGATCAGCTCGCGTTGAACCTCGCCGCGTGGGTCATGGGCGTAGCCGGCGAGGCGGTCGAGGGCTGCGGGTCCGTTGATGAGGGCGGCGGTGCGGACGGTGGCCGCCGCGGCGGCGGTGGACAGGTCGGCCAGGTCGGTGGGGAGCCGGTCGAGCATGGGCCGGCCGGCGACGGCGAGGGTGGGGGCCTCGTTGCGGCGGCGCGGTGGGAGCAGGGTGTCGATGGCGCGGTCGAGGCGCTCTCGCAGGTCGGCGGGTTCCAGGGAGGGGATGGTCTGCTGGCAGGCGGCGGCGAGCAGGGTCAGCTTGCGGCGGTTGGCGGGCTCGCGCTCCGCCCGGTCGAGGATGTCGCCGAGGAGTTCGGTCCGTTGCGTGGTGTTGGCGTGCCCGGCGGCCATGATGATGGTGTCGCGCCAGGTGTCGAGGTGGGCCTTGTCGGTCAGGACGCCGATGTCGTTGCGGTCGGTGGCCTCGCGGGCGCACAGGTACTCCTGGAAGGTGCGGTGTACGAAGTCGACCCGTTCGGCGACGGGTTCGCGGATCATGCCGCTGCGTTCCAGGAGGTGTCCGTACACCTCCTGGGCGGGGTGTGGGATCTGCATGGCCGCCTGGCGCTCGGTGAGGCAGTCCACTGCGGCGGCGCGGGAGGTTTCGGCGTGGTTGTTGCGGGTGAGCCACCAGGCCAGGTGCTGCAGCAGGTGCAGCTTGTCGGGGCTGCTCAGGCGCAGGGTACCGGCGGTGGGAATGTCGCGTTCGGCGTCGCGGCGTTCCAGCATCATGTCGACGGCCGCGGCGTAGAGGCTCATCCGGTCGCTGGGCAGGTGGGTGCCGCGGTCGAGGTTGAGCGCGCAAAGCATCGCGCACAGCAGCGGGCTGGCGGCCAGCGCCTGCAGGTGGGCGTTGGCGTCGAGCCAGCCGATCAGCTCCCGCTCGTGGCGGGCCAGCTCGTCCACGGCGCAGGGCAGGTCCGCAAGGTGGCGCACTGCCTGGTGCCAGTGCCTGATCAACGCGCGGGTGTCCGGCGGCCGCAACGGTTCCAGCATGGTCGCGGTGAACCCCTCGCTGGTGAGCCACCGCTGGGCGGCGGCGGCCGGGCGGGAGGTGACCACGACCGGGATGGACGGGTAGAGCGCGAGGATCTCGGCCAGCCACTGCCGCACGGCGGGGCGGCGTGCCGTGGGCAGCTCGTCGACCCCGTCCACCAGCAGCAGCGCCCGCCCGGTGGTCATCTGCCGGTGCGCCCAGGCGGGAGGGGCGAGCCCGGCAAGTGCCGCGATGGTGGCTTTGACCAGGTCGTCCTGGCCGGGCAGGTCGGTGGTGGCGTAGGACCGCAGCCGTACCAGAAACGGCACGTAGCCGTTCCAGGCGGCCAGGTCGGCGGTGAACCCGCTGCGGGCGGCGGTGACCGCCAGCCACTGCAGCACCGTGGTCTTGCCCGACCCGGCCTCGCCGCGCAGCAGGGTACGGTCGCCGCCGGCCAGGGCCTGCTCGATCCGCATCGTCGCCTCACCGTGGTCGGTCGCCTGCCGCGAGCCGGACTCGCGCAAGACACCCGGCTGCCAGGTTCGTACCCGACCCGGTCGGCGCGGCCGGGATTCGTCGACGGTGACCGACAGGCTGACGTACGCCATGCTCACCGCGGGCCGGACCTGGACCCGGCGGGTGTCGATACCGAACAGCTCCACCCCGTCCAATGTTCTGGCGGCCGTGGTCAGGTACCGGTGGCCGAACTCGGCGTCCCGGTCCGTGCCGCTGGGCGCGTCGAGGCTGCGTACCGGCACCCGGGCGAGCAGATCGTCCAGCTGCTGGCTCACGTCCGACAGCCGGAGCAGAAACTGCTGCTGCGCTCGGGCCTGGAACGGCTGGAGCTGGATGATCAGTTCGACGTAGGCGGTGCAGCATTCGCGCAGCACCGCGTCGAAGAACCGCCGACCGGCCGGATTGAGCTCGGCCCTGCGGATCAGCGGCCCGGCCCGGTCATAGATCAACTTGGCGAGCGCCGCCGGGTCAGCGTCGGCGGTCCACAACGCCTCGTCGGACACGCCGACGACGGTGAACGCCTGCACCACCGTCTCCAGCGCCGCCTGCCGTTCATGCTCGGCCAGCCCGCCCGCCCCGCGGCCGACATGGGTCAGCCGCTCGGCCACGGTGTCGGCGATCTGCTCGACCGCCCGCGCCGCGCGGCGCGCGGCGAACCCGTCCTGGTACCGACGGCTGATCAGCTCCGACAGCGGCAAAGCCCGCTCCTGACGGGAGCGGCGATCGGCCAGCAGCCGCCGAACCGCCGCGGTCGCCACCGCCGAGCCAGCCTTCAAGATCGCCTCGACACCACTCACCAGTCGCCCCCAGCGCCCGATTGCGTAGCCGCGAGGCAACGTAGCG
>NZ_CDWTMG010000208.1:3112-9424 GCF_977945845.1 Frankia sp. CcMO1 | reverse complement strand
GGTCCCAGCGATCCTTGGCGATCTTTTCATCCACCGGGCCACCGAGATAGCTCAACGCCAGCGCGCTCGTAGCCGCCGGCCCCACGGTGACGAACACTGCCGCCGCCGTAGACACCGCGACAACCGCGGCTTTCCGCCTCACGGACTTGTCCACACTTCCTCCAGAACCGAGAGAGAGTGAATCGCTACCATCAGCAACAGAGACTAGTGCGCTCGACGAGGTCCGCAAACGGATCATCGGCCGGCTTCGACGATCAGCCGACTACGGAACATAGTCTTTCTGGGATGAAGAGGGGATGGCACATTTGACGTTCTCCCCTGCCTGAAGGCGGGATTCCAACCCCTATACACCCACCGGAAGGGGAGGTGCGGAATGCGGAAGCCTGTAGAGGCCATCGCTGAATCCTTCGCGTTCGCGGGAGAGCACGGATGTCGTGCCCGTGTTCTTCAGCGTCGCGGCGGAAGAGCGACAAAAACGTCCATCGACGGACGGTTCAACAGTGGCACGGACCACATCTCGTCGGCCCACCGGCTCCCGTCAACGGAGAGCCAGCGGACGACCTGGAGTCCACGGGCCAGACCGGCATGCTCAGCCGGTCGTGATGCCCACCTCGGCCCGCAACCGGGAGATGTCCGCCACCGCGAGCCGTGGCCCCGGCCGCAGCACCTGTTCCTCTCGCAATGCCGCCACGTGTGCGGCCACCGTGCTCCGGGCGAGTCCCAGGGACTCCGCGACGGCATCGAGCGAGAACGGCACCCGCATCGGATCGGGCAGCTCCGGTCCGGCGAGGGCGACCAGTTCCAACAGCAGGCGGACGACCCGCTGCCGCGGCGAGAAATGCACGAGCTGATGCTGGTAGGGAACCGTTTCGGACAGCTTGCTCACCACGTAGTCAGCGAGCGCTCCCTGAACGCCGTGCCGCCGCAGGAAGGAGTCGAGCATGGCGGCGGAGACCCGATGCGCCTCGCATCGATCGATCGCCTGCACCGTGGCGGTACGTCCGGTTCCGATTCGCGCCATCTCACCGATCATGTCCCCGGGCGAGCGCAGCGCCAGCAGGAGGGCCGAGCCCTCCGCGTCCATGCGCACCACCTTCACCCGGCCGGTGGTCAGCAGAAACAGGAAATCATCTGGATCGCCCTGACGCAGCAGCATCTGCCGCGACCGGAAATGGCACCGGGAACCGCATGACAACAACGCCTGCCAGAGACGGTCGCCGAGGATCGCCTGCATTCCCCGCCGGGCAGGCCGGACAGAATCGGTCATCCCACAGAAGTATCGCGGATCGGACCCGCATTCGGCGCCGCCACCGAGAGGATGCGGCTGAGGTGACCGACCAGCGGTCTTGTCCGATCAATCCTTTCTATCCGGTTCGCCCGGTTTGCTCTCGGCCGCGATGTGCCGATGTGCCGTGCCGTGCCGCGGATGGTCGAACTGCTGCCATCCGCGGCACGGCGCCCGGCTCCCGTGCCATCGGCGCAGGGCCTCGTTCACCGGCCGGGCCGGGACCCGGGTGAACGGGTTACTCGACTACTCGACGCCCTCGAAAATCCAGCCCCTGTCCTCGCTGAAGATGGGTGACAGGGCAACCAGCGGCGGGTAGATGAGCGCCGGGTGAAGCCCCAGGGTCAGTTCATTGTCCGGGACACCGATGGTGAAGGTACCCGACTGGGGGCCATCAGCGATCTTCCATTCACGCGGCTCCGGGAGCACACGTACCCGCTCGAACGCGTCCGGGTCACCATCGAAGCCCACAAAAGCCCCGCCGGACGGCTTGCGGATCGTGTAGGTGTCGTCGTCGGCGCGCTGCACCTGCCACACCTGCCCGTCGCCGTCGCCGTCGGGCAGAAGGACGAGGTTGCCCCCGCCCACGTCGGTGAGGGTCTGCTGCCCGGCGATGCTGATCCGGTAGATGCCGTCGATCACACTTGCCACGCTTGGCTCCTCTTCCGTCAAAGGAACAACTGGTCACGGTTGCAACCAGCCGCGATTGAGAATGTTGCTGCCTACACCAGAGTCAGAAGGAGGATCTTCCCTTTAATGACATGATGAGGCCCTTTTCGGCGGTTCGATGAGACAGGAAGGCTCTGCGATGGAGCACTGGACGAGCAGACCGTGGTGGCACCGGACATCCAGGACGCCGCCACCATCATGCCCGCTACCGTCGGCATTTCGGATCAGCGGCACACACTAAAAATGCAGATCAAGAACCGAGGAACATCGCCTGGATCGCACCGATTTGACCCCGGAAATCCACTCTGGGACCAGCAGCGGGGATCAGCGCAAGACAGTGGGCACGCCACCTTTGCGGACGTCGGACGGCACCGCCCACCGCAGACTCTCTCGAAGCACCGGACGCCACACGCCGAAGTCACGGTGGCGTAGCCCGAGGTTCAGCGCGCAGAACACGCCGAAGGACATTCCGGCGAAGATCCGGTCAGCCTGGCCCAGTGCCGGTCGAGGTGTCCTTTCTTCGGACACGGTGATGGATGCCGGCCGTCCCGGACCGGGACAGCCGGGACAGCCGGGATAACCCGGACAGATGGTCGCGCCAGCGGGGCCAGACCAGGAAGGCCTCGGCTTCGAGCATCGCCAGGGCGATCCGTGGTAGCTCGGAACTGGCGGAGTAGCAGATGTAACGGGGCTGCCAGGTGGGTTGGAATTTGGCGTTGAACCGGTACAAGCTATCGATTTGGAACCAGCGGGACAAGAATATTAACAGGGAACGCCAACAGCGGATGACCGGCCCGGCGCCCAGGCGCTCGCCGCGTTCGAGCGCGGACCGGAAGAACGCGAAGTTCAGCGACAGCCGTTCGACGCCCAGCTCGCGGGCCTGGCGCAGGGCGCTGACGATGAGGAACTCGTTCAGCCCGTTGTCGGCGGTCCGGTCCCGCGTCATCGCGTCCAGCGACAGGCCGTTGGGTCCCCACGGCACGAAGTGCAGCAGGGCGCGCAGCCGGGGCTCGGTGCCGGCCGCGCCGGCATGCGACGCGTCGTCTCCGGTTCCGCTCGTCGTGTCGTTCGCCGGGTGACCCGGAGCACCGTTCACCGGGTCGTCCGCGTCGCGGGGGCCCGCATCATGGGAGAAGGCCATCACGGCCACGCAGTCGCCGTCCGCGCCGCCGCCGAGGCGGCCGAGCGCCATCGAGAAGCCCCGTTCCGTCTGGGTACCCCGCCAGGCCGCGGCCTGTGCCTTCAGCTGGGCGAGGTCGGCCGGCGCGAGATCGCCGACCCGCCGCGCGACCGCAGTGTAGCCGGCGCGTTCCACCCGGGCGACCGCCTGGCGAACGTTACGCATCGCCCGGCCCTCCAGCATGAACGACGCCGTGTCGACGATGGCCTCGTCACCAAATTCCAGCGCGCACAGACCGGCGCGGGTCCAGGCGAAGCCACCCGCCTCCGAGCAGCCGAGGACCGCCGGCATCCACGCATGGTCGGCCGCCTCGCGCAGGAACTCCCTGATGGCCCCCGGCCAAGCCTCCCGGTCACCGAGCGGGTCTCCGCTGGCCAGCATCACGCCGGAGACCACCCGGTAGGCCACGCAGGCCTTGCCGGTCGGTGACCAGATCACCGACTTGTCCGACCGCAGCGCGAAGTATCCCAGCGAGTCGGCCTTGCCATGCCGGGCCAGCAGGGCACGTATCCGTTCCTCGTCGGAGTCGGTCAGCCGGGGCCGGGGCTCGGGCGGTCGCAGCGCGAGGTAGCCGGTGGTCACGATGGTCAACAGGCCCATCGTCAGCAGCACGCGGGCGGCGAGGTCGGAGAACCGGTCGGAGGTGAACCGCAGCGGACCGGGGATCCCGACGAGTCCCTCGACGATCTGTTCGAACTGAGCGGACAGCGAATGCGGGCCGACGATCCGGTCCTGGCGCAGATAGAGCAGCAGGAACCCGATCCCGATCGAGACGACGGTGAGCAGCAGGCCGACGCCGAGCGCCCGCCAACGCGTCGACGGGTCGCCCTTGGCCCGGAACTCCCCGTGAACCAGCAGCAGGGCGATAAGCAGCGCGGCCGATCCGGCCGCCTCCTCGTAGTCCAGACCCTTGGCAACGTGGAGCACGATGCTCACGCCGAGCAGGACCACCACGGCCCGCCAGGCCCGCCGCTTGCGGCGGCGCAGCCCCGGCGTCAGCAGCACGAGCAGCATGCCGACGACGACGGTAAACGCGGCGGCCTGCTGGGAGGCTGCAGGGGGCAGGAGCACTCGCAGGTCCTCCAGGCCGGAGCGCCACTCCGGGGTGACCGCGGAGACGACGTCGACCAGGCCGACAACCAGGGCCAGCAGCGCAGCGGCCCGAGGCGCCCACGGCCGTTTCCAGGGGGGCAGCACGGGCATCCTGCTGCTCTTCCTGCCGGAACGGGCGCCGGGTGGTGTCGTCAGCGGCGGGGCCGACGACGCCGGTGAGGCCGATGACGCCGCCGAGGCCGACAGGGCACGCGGTGCCTGGGGGGCAGGCGGTGTGGGAGGGACGGGAGAGGCGGGAGAGGCGGCGGGCCCCCGACCGACCGGACCAGACCGGGCGGACAGGCCCCGGCGGGCGCCGGACAGACCGGGTTTCGGCCGCACCGCCGGGCGTGGCCACCACCGGCGCCGGATGACAGCGCGCTCGTTCGCCTCGGGCGGCGCGTTTCCCCCCCGCCGCCCGTCGGCGTGGCGCCCGGCCGAGGTGCCCGATGCCCCGGTCCCGCTCGAGATACTCATGATCCCTATCGTCTCCCGATGGGTCGCTTGCTACGGCGCTCAGGATCTGGAGACGATAAACCGCCCCGTCACAGACGTTCCTCGGGCCACCCGGTCGTAGCCGGGCCGGGCCTCGGGGTGGTCACGCGGAGAGGGCGCCGAGTCGCGGACGAGAGCCAGGCAGGCGTCCCCGGGCCGGCCGGGAAGGACGACCTGGACGATCTCCGCCCGAACGTCTAGACATACCAGGCAGATTGGCTCATATACGACATTTAGGCAGTTAACTCACTTATCACTCCCATCCGGACGGAGGTGGCCCTGTGAGGTCGATCCGCGGTCTGCTTGTCCTGCACTGCCGCTGCGGCCATGCGCGTCATGACCACGAGCACTACCGGCCCGGCTCGGATTGCGGCCGATGCGGGTGCCCGGCTTGGACCCTATGGAGGCGACGTTGACGCCCTGAACCTAGAGTAAGACGGCAGGACGCCGGTCGACCAGATCCGCCGCTCACACGGCGTCACCTCCTGCTGTCCGCCAGACACGATCAACACCAGGTCACACGTCATTGGCCCTTGTAGCCCTCGGCATCGATCCGCGCACCGGCTCATCTCATGATTTCCGGGCTTGGTCTCGGCCCATCCTCCTCCCGATATGAAACTTTCTGAGGATGCCGGCGACCGACAGCTCGGTGTCGAGATACCACGTGCCGACGATTACCCCTCCGATGAGGACAACACCGAAACCGATCAGCCACGACAGGATGGTGAACACAACCCCGATCCCGCCATAGCTACGCTCGTTCGCCACGATCGAAGCCGAGAATGCCAGCCGGCTGACGACACCCAGACCAGTCAGGCCGATCGTCGTGAACAGGGCTGTCGGCCACGAGTCCCGCCAGCTCATCCGGCCGATGGTGAGCACCCGGACCCCGACCCACAAGAAGAGCGCCAGGATCACGGTGGCTACCAGGCCGTAGCAGACCTGACCAGCCACGGTGCCGGTGAGCAGCGCCCCGAGACTCGTGGTAGCGACAAGAAAGAAGATCAGTCCGCAGAGCCAGACGACCTGGGCCAGTAGGCCGCGTAGCCCGAATGGCTTCAGCCTGAAGACCCGCACATAAATGGACTGGACGGACGCAGCCAGACTCAGTCCGCCAATTATCAGCCAGAGCACTCCCAGTACTGTCCAGCCAGTGATGACGGTTCCGCTCCGCGGGGTAAAGAGTCGTTCCACGGCCATCGCCGCATCATGGCTCAACCCCATGCGCGCGATGATTATGTCCGCCGCACCGCCCTGCCGCAGCGGCGACAGCGCCGCCAGCGTGATGACAAAAGGAAAGAAAATCATCAGGATCATCGCGGCGAGATTCATCGCCCTGTTAATCAGATCCGCCTCATGTAGTCTGGACGCCAGGTCTCCTACCGAGGACTGCCCTGCACGCACCCGGGCTGTCCCGACGCGCGCACAGAGCGTCCTGATTGGCCGCCGCAGCGCGCCGCTGCGGTGAGCGCCAGCGCCGCCAGACGGCCGCGACGCAAGATTGTTATTACTCGTACGCCAGCTCCGGGGCATGGCGTCCTCCCCACAGCACCGGGTTCATCGCCGGATCCGCCGAATGCCCTGTGGGAAC
>NZ_CDWTMG010000208.1:0-2661 GCF_977945845.1 Frankia sp. CcMO1 | reverse complement strand
CGCAAGTTATTTCATTTCGACTCCTGTGTGCGGCGCTCGCCCTCCGGGGCGGGGACTCAAGCAGCCGCTTCAGTCGATGATGAGGGCGATGAAAATGATGCAGACGATGATGTTGATGAGCCAGCTGTGGGTGTTCATCCAGTCTCGGACGCGCGGTGCGGCGACTTCTGCCCGTCTATGGAACAGTACCCGGGCAAGCAGCGGCAGTGCCGCCACCGTAACGGTCATCCCGATGAACGGGAGTGCTGCCGCATAGGACGCGTTGTTCTGCTGCAGATGTATTCCAACCGTCATCATAATCACGATGTCCGAGGGCATCAGCAGAATGACGAACAGTCCGACTTGGAACGCCTTCATCAGATCTGCCGCCATCAGCGTCATCAGCCATTTCGGCGGCTCCACCGTTTCGCGCCGCACCCAGTTCTTCACGGCGGCGGCTGCCAACAGGCCCACCAGTACGTACTGGATGATCTGGCCGGCTGAACCGTTACTCCTCGGGCTGCCCAGGTCGACATCGCTGTCTAGCAGTGCAGCAAGGCCCATCATGACGGCCACACCGGTCGCTGTCGCGACCGCCACACCGGCCAGGAACCCCAGAGATACCCGCCCGGCTCGTGGCGTGGTAACGAAGATGATCGCCGACATGATCTGTGGTCCGATCATCATGGTGATTGCCAGCGGGAGAATCTGGAGACCGTCCATGGATGCTCCCCACCGCTTGACCATGCTGACTCACGCGAGAATCCTAGCCCTCTCGCGCTCGAACTCCTGGTCGTTGAGCAGTCCGCGGCGGTGCAGGTCGTCGAGCTTGGCCAGCTCGTCAGCAATGCTGGTCGTGCGGGTCGCGGCGCGGAGGTAGCCGCGGACCGCCTCCTCCTCGTACTGCTTGTGGAGCACCATCCGATCCTGCATCCCGTCGCCGCGCACGATCAAGTAACTCAGGATACCGATGACCGGAAGCACGAGGACAAAGATCGACCAGCCGGCCTTCCCCCAGCCGGACAGATCCCGACTACGAAAGATATCAGCATAGATAACAAACAGGAAATAGATCCAGACGGCAAACAAAAAGATAAACAGAACTGTTAGAAAAGCATTAAGCAACGGATAGTCCATAACCACTTCCTCGCTCGCCGAGCCAACAGCCGGACCGGGTCCTCCCGGCCCGTGCGCGTCAGGTGCGCCGCATTACCACAGCCATTACCTACCGCCTGTTCGCCGCGTCAAACCCAGCATCACCCGAAACTCACCCTCTCGTCTCGGCCCGATGCCGCAGACGGTGGCCGGGGGCACTAGGTGACCAGGGGCACTGACGGAAGACGGTCGGCTTGGGGCGTCCGGCCGGACTTGCGGGCCTTCGTCTTAGCACCGTCCCACTTCGCTTGAAGTTGACCATGGTGTACCCACCAGTCGGCCATGCCCGGCGTGGCGGCAGTCCGGAGCCGGTGCGCGGCTGGCTGCCCTACGGCCTCTCCCACGGCCCTCCCAACGTGGGATCAGCTGGACGATCGATGGTCATCGGCGGCCAAATGTCCACGCACGGCACTCACCCGTCCGGGGGATCCCGGAAATGGCGTCAACGGCACGTGGTGTGCTGGCAGGAAGAAGGCCGGCGCGGGTCACGCGTACGGACGGCGCCAGTGCGCGACAGGGGGACCGCCGGATGACACATCATCGAAGTCCACGAAGCCAACCTGACGGCTACCTTAATATATCGCGGTCATCCACAAGAGCAGTGACACCGTGAAAGTGGTCTCGGTCATGAACTACAAGGGCTGAGTCGGAAAGACCACTCTGACGGCGAACATCGGCGCGGAGATCGCCCGCTGGGGAAAACGGGTTCTTCTGATCGATCTTGATCCGCAGGCGAGCCTCACCTTCTCCTTCTACCGGCCGGAGGACTGGCGGGCGCACCTCGCCGAGGGCCGGACCATCAAACAGTGGTTCGAAGCCTGGCGGATGGACGGGCCGGTGCCGGGACTCGAGGCGCTCGTCACCGCCCCCACGGTGGCGAACTCCCGCATCGCGCATGGCGGTGGCCGGCTCGACCTGATCGCGTCCCACCTTGCCCTCGGCGACGTCGAGATGGATCTCGCCGCGCGGTTGGGTGGGGCACAGATCCACCGGTCGACACGCCACTACTTCGACGTCTATCTGCGTCTCGCGGCCGGGCTTGCCACCCTGCCCGGGCGGCTCTACGATCTGGTGCTCATCGACTGCCCGCCGAACTTCGGCGTCATCACGAGGTCCGCCGTGGCGGCCAGCGACCAGCTGCTCATCCCGGCCCGCCCGGACGAGCTGTCCACCCTCGGAATCGATCACCTGCAGTCCCGGCTGCGCCGGTTCACCTGGGAGTTCAACCAGGTCGCTGATCTGCAGGCCGACCTCCGGCCGGCCGTGAAGAAACTGGAACCGATGATTCTGGGCGTCGTCTTCACGATGGTCCAGTACTACGGTGGTCAGCCCGTTTCGGCGCTGCGGCCCTACATAGCGCAGACCAGAAGCCTCGGGCTGCCCGTCTTCGAGGCGATGCTCCGGGAGAGCAACAAGCACTTCGCCGGCGCGGCCCGCGCCCAGCTCCCCGCCATTCTCACCGAGCAGCTCAGCCGGGAACTCGCCTGGGAACTGCAGAGCCTGGTCGAGGAGTTCCGGCTCTTCGAA
>NZ_CDWTMG010000207.1:0-8979 GCF_977945845.1 Frankia sp. CcMO1 | reverse complement strand
GTCGTCCGCGGCCGGCCCCGCCCGGGCCACGGCCGGCTGGGGGCGGCGTGGCCAGGGCCCGCTGGGCTGGGGGACGATCGGGGTGACCCGCTCACCGGGGATTCCCGACGGAACCGTCGGTACCGAGGGCCCACTCTGTTCCGGGGTGCCACGCGGCATTCGGACTTCCCCCTACCGCAACGGATGGTGACGATCGGACGGCACGGCCGTCCGTGTTCACCCAGCAAGCTTATCACTCTTGGTAGTACGTAAATTACCCAGCACGCCGACCAGGGCGAGGGAGGAGCGCACGAGGCGCGACAGGCGACAGGCGGGCCGGCGGGCGGGGCCGGCGGGAGCGAACCCGCCGGCCCCGGATCATCGGCCGTGGGCTACAACAGCGAGCGCAGGACATACAGCAGGATCCCGCCGTGGCGGTAGTACTCCGCCTCGCCGGGGGTGTCGATCCGCACGACCGCCTCGAAGGTCTTGTCGCCGGCACGTACCGTGAGGGACGGGGTCCTCTCGCCCACCTCGGCGAGGCCCGTGATGGTGAACGTCTCCTCCCCGGTCAGGCCGAGCGACTCCACCGACTCGCCGACGGGGAACTGCAGCGGCAGCACGCCCATGCCGATCAGGTTCGACCGGTGGATGCGCTCGTAGGACTCGGCGATGACCGCCCGCACGCCGAGCAGCGAGGTGCCCTTCGCCGCCCAGTCCCGGGAGGATCCCGAGCCGTACTCCTTACCGGCCAGGATCACCAGCGGCACACCCTCGGCGGCGTATTTCTGCGCGGCGTCGTAGATGGCCAACTGCTCGCCGTCGGGCAGGTGCCGGGTGACCCCGCCCTCGGTGCCCGGCGCCAGCCGGTTGCGCAACCGGATGTTGGCGAACGTGCCGCGGATCATCACCTCGTGGTTGCCGCGCCGCGACCCGTAGGAGTTGAAGTCGGCGGGCGCGACCCCGTGCTCGGTAAGGTAGCGGCCGGCAGGCGAGTCCTTCTTAATCGAGCCAGCCGGGGAGATGTGGTCGGTGGTGACCGAGTCGCCGAGCACCGCCAGCACCCGGGCGTCGATGATGTCGGTCCGGGCCTCCGGCTTCGCCGCCATCCCCTCGAAGTACGGAGGGTGCCGGACGTAGGTGGAGCCGGGCGCCCAGGCGAACGTCCGCGACGCCTCCCCGCCATCACCGACCGGCAGCGAGCGCCAGCGCTCGTCACCGGACAGGTCGGCGTAGTCGGACTCGTACATCTCGGACTGGATGGCGTCACCGACGACCGCGGCGACCTCGGCCTCGCTCGGCCAGATGTCACGCAGGTAGACGGGCTCCCCGCCGGTGCCGGTGCCCAGCGGGTCGGTGTCGAGGTTGATGTCCATCGTGCCGGCCAGCGCGTAGGCGACCACCAGCGGCGGGGACGCCAGGTAGTTCATCTTGATGTCGGGGTTGATCCGGCCCTCGAAGTTGCGGTTACCCGACAGCACGCTGACCACCGCCAGGTCCGCGTCGTTCACCGCGGCACTGATCTCCTCCGGCAGCGGCCCGGAGTTACCGATGCAGGTGGTGCAGCCGAACCCGACCAGGTTGAAGCCGACCTTGTCCAGGTAGGGCACGAGCCCCGCCCGCTCGTAGTAGTCCATGACCACCTTCGAGCCCGGCGCGAGGGTGGTCTTCACCCACGGCTTGCGGGTGAGCCCCTTCTCGACGGCGTTGCGGGCCAGCAGGGCCGCGCCGACCATGACCTGCGGGTTGGACGTGTTGGTGCAGGAGGTGATGGCCGCGACGGCGACGGCACCGTGGTCGATCTCGACGCTCGTGCCGTCGGCGAGGGTGACCGCCGTCGGGTTGGACGAGCGGGCGGCGACGTCCCCGGCCACGGCGTTCACCGAGATCGGGGCGTCGGAGGGCTTGTCGGCGAATGCGGCCGCCGAGTCGGAGGCCGGGAAGGACTCGGCATCCGCCTCGTCCGCGCCACCGTTCGTGAGCACCAGGGGCTGGGCGTAGTCGACCAACGCCGCCCGGAAGGCCTGCTTCGCGCTCGCCAGCGGCACCCGGTCCTGCGGGCGCTTGGGCCCGGCAAGCGACGGCTCGACGGTGGACAGGTCCAGCTCGAGGGTGGTCGTGTAAGCGGCCTCGCGGCTCGGGTCGTGCCAGAGGCCCTGCTCCTTGGCGTACGCCTCGACCAACGCCACCAGCTCCGCGCGACGGCCGGTGAGCCTGAGGTAGTTCAGCGTCTCCGCGTCGATCGGGAAGATCGCGCAGGTGGAGCCGTACTCGGGGCTCATGTTGCCGATGGTCGCCCGGTTCGCCAGCGGGACGTTCGTCACGCCGTCGCCGTAGAACTCGACGAACCGGCCGACGACGCCGTGCCGACGCAGCATCTCGGTGATGACGAGCACCATGTCGGTCGCGGTGGTGCCCGTCGGCAGCTCGCCGGTCAGCTTGAAGCCCACCACAGTGGGGATGAGCATGCTCACCGGCTGGCCGAGCATGGCGGCCTCGGCCTCGATGCCTCCGACGCCCCAGCCGAGCACACCGAGACCGTTGATCATCGTGGTGTGGCTGTCCGTGCCGACGAGGGTGTCGGGGTAGGCCAGCGTCCCGTCGGCCGTCTGCTTCGTGAAGACGACCCGGGCGAGGTGCTCCAGGTTGACCTGGTGCACGATGCCGGTGTTCGGCGGGACGACGGTGAAGTTGTCGAACGCCTCCTGACCCCAGCGCAGGAACTGGTAACGCTCCCGGTTGCGGCCGAACTCCAGCGCCGCGTTGAGCTCGAACGCGTCCGGCCGACCGAAGTGGTCAGCGATGATCGAGTGGTCGATCACGAGCTCGGCGGGGGCCAACGGATTGATCTTCGACGGGTCGCCGCCGAGGGCGGCCATCGCCTCCCGCATGGCGGCAAGGTCCACCACGCACGGCACGCCGGTGAAGTCCTGCATGATGACGCGGGCGGGCGTGAACTGGATCTCCTGGCTGGGGGCGGCCGAGGGATCCCAGTTCGCCAGCGCCCGGACGTGGTCCGCGGTGATGTTCGCGCCGTCCTCGGTACGCAGAAGGTTCTCCAACAGCACCTTGAGGCTGTAGGGGAGTCGATCGGCCCCGGGCACCGCGTCCAGCCGCCTGATCGTGTAGGTGCGATCACCCACCACGAGCGATCCGGTACTGCCGAAGGTGTCCATCGTTCTCCTTCTCGTCGCCCACCGCCCGCCACCCGCGAGCGGCGGGGCTCGCTCCCATGGCCCCGCCCGGCTGGCCGCACCGTGGTGACGCCGGACCCACGGTCCCGGGTGGGCACGCATCCGGCGTCTGCCTGCCTCGGCCAGCTCCGTCCCATCCTGGCATTCCGGCGCGTCTCGCACCGCGCCCGCGGCGCTGTGACCCCGCCGACCCTCCGGGTCGGCGGGAACCGCCGGGGCCTCCCGAACAAGGTCGCCACAGCCGACTCCGGCAATGATTTAACACTGCTAACAGTATCGGAGGCTACCGGCAGTCCCTGCCCACAACGGCGGAATGTTCGGCGACAATCATCCCACCTGCGGGTGAACTCATTCTTCCGGTACCCGGGTGCATCCCGGCACACTCCGGCCCGGGCCGGAGCACGCGTGCCACGACCGCGCGCCGCGCACGGCCTCGTGCAGGGCAGCGACGACGTCCTGGCTCAACGACCGGCGATCCAGCAGCTTCTCGGCCCGTGCCCGCGCGGCGAAGCCGCGGTCGCGCGCGGCGGGTGCCCGCCGGCCGGCCGCGGCGTCGGTGAGACACTCCGCCACCGCCACCGCGTCGCCGGGTGCCACCAGCCAGCCGGTCTCGTCGTCCACCAGCTCGCTGATCGCCCCGACCCGCGTCGCCACGGTCGGTACCCCGCAGGCCGACGCCACCCCGACGGCGCCGTAGTCCTCCACCCGGGAGGGCACCACGTTCACATCGGCGGCGGCGTAGTACGGCCGCACGTCGCGGACACCGTGCACCCAGCGCACCGCCGCCGCGCCGGGAAGCGCCCCGGCCCAGGCCCGGACCCGCTCGCGGTAACGGGCCGCGGCCTCGTTCCGCCGGCCGGCGACATCCTCTCCGTCCTCGGGAGCCCCGCCCTCGGGAGCCCCGTCGACGAGGATCAGGGTGCCGCGGCCGCCCAGCTCGACGAACCGCGACCAGGCCGCCAGCAGTACCTCGTGGCCCGCCACCCCCCGGCCCGGATGGACAAGACGACCGGGCGGGTGGAAGCGCGCCACCTGCACCGCCACGAACCCGTCCTCGGGCAGACCAAGATCCGTCCGGGCCGCCCGGCGCTCCCGGTCGTCTGCCGGCGTGAACCGGTCCAGATCCACGCCGTAGGACACGGTGCGCAGGCGGCGCACCGGCTGGCCGAGCGCGGCGTAGCGGCGCCGGACGTCGGAGGTCGGCGCGATCAGCAGGTGATCGAGCCGGCAGAGCACCCGCTCGACCGGCCGGATCAGCGGGTGGTCCAGGTGCAGAGGGTTCGCGACCATGTACACGCGGGTGATCGTGGTGCCCACGGTGGCGAGGCGGGCGGCCGCCGCCGAGGCGTAGTGGTGGTAGTGGACGACGTCCGCCCCGAGCGCGGCCAGCTCCGCCCGCAGCCGGAGAATCCCGCCGGCCTGACGGCGGATCGTCGCTCCCCGGCGCGGCACGGGGCTCGCGACGACCTCCACGCCGCCCGCGGTCAACTCCCGGGCCAGCGGACTGTCGACGTGGTCGGGCGGGGGCATCAGAACGATGACGTGGTCCCCACTCTCCTGTTCGGCGACGGCGTGCGCAACGGGCCACCGCGGGCCATCCCCCGCCTCGAGCAAGGTGACGATCTTCATCGTGGGCGGTCCTCTCTGGTCGTGGCCGGGCGGTGGCGGTACCCGGGCGGGCGGGGACGCCGACTACGACCACACCGCCGCGATGTCGCGTTGCCAGTGCTCCATCGTGAACGGGGACCGGCGCAGCAGACGCATCGCCTCCCGGCGCTGATCAATGGTCGGGGGAACGGCGGTGAGCATCTCGGCGGTGCCGGCCCAGACCGCGTCGGAGATGCGCAGCGGCAGGATCGTCACGCCGGGGAGCAGCCGGGCGATCTCGTCGACCCCGGGCAGGTCCGCGGAGAGCACGGGCGTCCCGACCGCACAGGCCTCGAGCACGATGCCGGGCAGGCCCTCGTGACGGGAGGTGACCAGCAGCAGCGAGGCCGCGACCAGCAGGCGCGGGATCTCGAGCACCTCGCCGGTGAACTCGACGTGGTCAGCGACGCCGCACCGGGACGCCAGCGCGACCAGCCGGGCCGTCTCGGCGGCATCCTGACGACCCACGAAGAGGAGCCGGGCGTTCACGGACCGCCCCCGCAGCGCCGCGAGGATCTCCACGGCCCGGTCCCGGTTCTTCGCCGAATCCGGGCAGGCGACGTGGACGACGGTGACAAGCTCCTGATCGTCCTCGGCGAGTTCCTCCGCGCGGCGGCGGGCCGCGATGGCGACGCCGACCGGTTCCAGCTCGACGCCGTGGTAAATAACGCGGCAACGAGGGTCGAGCCGCCAGTTCTCCCGCCACAGACCCCGCATCACCGCCTCGCTCACTGCGACCAGATGGGTGGCGAACCGGTCGAGCAGCAACCGGCCGACGATCCGCCGCACCCGGCCGCCCAGGCTGTCGCCGTGCCGGTCCGGGGCATCGGCGAGGTAGGCGACGCGGCGCCGAACCCCCCCGAGCCGGGCCAGCGCGAGGACCACCCCGGAGAGGATCGTCACGTCCGCCTGCACCACCTCCGCCTGCACCACGTCCGGGCGTACCTGGCGCAACAGCCCCAGAAAGGACCATGGAAAGCGCCAGTCGGCCCGGCAGTGGTACACCTCGCCGCCGAACGCCCGGATCTCACCGTCGAACGCCCCTGCCGCGCCGGGCGTCACCGCGAACAACAGCCGGAACTCGTCCTGGTCGAGGCGGCGGAGCAGGTTCACGGCCCCCAGCTGGATGCCGGAGCGCTCCGTCCGGTTCAGCACCTTCAGCACCGTTATCGGGCCCCGGCGCCTGCGCCCGCTTGGCCGGTGATGGAACCACGCGTCGGTGGCGACGACCCGCATGGCATCCGCCCCTCCGCCCGCACCCTCTCGATGATGATAATTTTCAGTTATCATTTAACTACATAAAGATACGGGAAGATGTGGGGCGCCGCGAGGGTGCGAAGGCGTCAGAGGGTGGGGAGGGCGTCACAGGGGTTCCACGGCGAACGCGAGCTCGTCGTGCCGCGCAACCTGCGCCGGTATCACCGGGTGTCCCCCGCCGGCTGCCACCGGCCGGCGGCCCCGGTCGTGCGTGGGCAGCCAGTGCCGGGTGTCGAGGACCGCACGGGCATGCCGTGCTACCTGGTCACGGTCGAAGGCGTCGTGGTCGACCAGGAGCACCACCAGATCCGCGGTCGCGAGCTCCCCCGCACCCACCTCTACCAGGGTCACCCGGGGCGGCAGCCGGGCCGCGTCGACGTGCGGGTCCGCCGCCCGCACGTGGGCACCGAGGTCAGCGAGCAGGGTGGCGACCCGCGTCGCGGGCGACTCGCGCGCATCCCCGGTGTTCTTCTTGTAGGCAAGTCCCAGCAGCAGGATGCGACTGCCCGCGACCGACCGTCGCCGGGCGTTGAGCATCTCGGTGACCCGCCGCACCACGTGGTCGGGCATGTGGTCGTTGATGTCGTTGGCGAGCTCGACGAATCGGAAGCTGCGGCCGAGGCTGCGGCGCACCCGCCAGGACAGGTACGACGGGTCGATGGGCAGGCAGTGGCCGCCGACCCCCGGGCCGGGAGTGAACCGCAGGTACCCGAACGGCTTGGTGGACGCCGCGTCGATCGCCTCCCACACGTCGACGCCGAGTTCGTGTGCGAACATCGCCAGTTCGTTCACCAGCGCGATGTTGACATGCCGGAAGGTGTTCTCCAGCAGTTTGGTGAGTTCGGCGGTCCGGGTCGAGCCGACCGGAACCGTCCGCTCGACCACGGTGTCGTAGAAGGCGCTCACGGCCGCCAGGGAGTCCTCATGCACCCCGGAGATGACCTTGGGGGTGTTCACCAGGTTCCACACCCGGTTACCCGGATCGATCCGCTCCGGCGAGTAGCCGAGATGGAAGTCGATACCGGGGTGCAGACCGGAACCCTCGGTGAGCAGCGGGGCGAACAGCTCCTCGGTCGTCCCCGGATAGGTCGTCGACTCCAGGATCACGGTCACGCCCGGCCGGACCAGCGGCGCGAGGCTGTGCGCCGCGCCCACGATGTAGGACAGGTCGGGAGCCCCCTCCCGCAACGGGGTGGGGACGGTGACCACCGCGACGTCGAACCCCGCGGCGCGGGCGTAGTCCGACGTCGGCTCGTACCGGCCCGACTCCAACGCCGCCGCGAGCTGCCTGTCGGGGATGTCCTCGACGTAGGACCGCGCGGCGGCCAGCTGGGCGACACGGCTCGCGTCCACGTCCACCCCGACGACCCGCCAACCCACATCGACCGCCCGCATCGCGAGCGGGAGACCGACGTATCCCTGCCCGACGACCACCAGTTTCTTCGAAGTCATACACATAGTGTGTCAGATTGTTTACATAGAGAGAGGTAGGTGGCTCACTGTGTCCCGAGCCGGCGGACGGATCTCCGGATCCGGTGCGCCCGGACGGCCCGGTTCCGGCGGGGGTGCGACCACCCGGGCCAGAATTCGCGCGATGCGGCGGGCGGCGTGGCCGTCCCACAGGGCCGGACGCCGGGGCGCAGGCGGCCGCTCCAGGGTGTCGAACGCGGCCGTGACCACCACCCGCCGGTCCCGACCCACCACCCGGTTGGTACCCTCGGTAACAGTCAATGGACGTTCCGTCGAGTCGCGGAGCGTCAGGCACGGTACTCCCAGCACGGTGGACTCCTCCTGCACGCCGCCGGAATCGGTGAGCACGAGACGCGCCCCGGCCTGCAACGCCAGGGAGTCGAGATATCCCACGGGCCCGAGTAGCCGAACCCCCGGGGGGAGCATCCCGGCCAGCCGCGCCGCCGTACGGGGATGCGCCGGGAAGACCAGCGGGCACCGCACCGCGATCTCCCCGAGCGCCCCGAGCAGCCCGGCGAGCACGTCCGGATCGTCGACGTTGGCGGGCCGGTGCATGGTCACCAGGCCGTACCCGCCCGGGTGCAGGCCGAGCTCGGTCAGCGTCGGCCGGCCCAGCGCCTCATCCCGGCACGCCAGGAGGGTGTCCACCATGACGTTGCCGACGAGATGGACCGCCCGGGGGGGCAGGCCCTCCCGGTACAGATGCTCCACCGCGTCCGGTGAGGTCGCGAACAGCTGGTCGCACACGTGGTCGGTGACAATGCGGTTGATCTCCTCGGGCATGGACCGGTCACCGCTGCGCAGTCCCGCCTCCACATGGGCGACGGGCACGCCCGCCTTCGCCGCGACGAGCGCACAGGCCAGAGTTGAGTTGACATCGCCGACCACGACGACGATCTCCGGGACGAGCCGGTCGAGCAACGGCTCGAACGACGTCATGACCGCGGCCGTCTGCACGGCGTGGGAGCCCGATCCCGCCGCGAGGTGATGGTCAGGGGGACGCAGCCCGAGATCGGCGAAGAACACCTCGCTCATCGCCTCGTCATAGTGCTGACCGGTGTGCACGAGCGTGGTCCGGAAACCCTCCACGTCGAGGGCGTCCAGAATCGGCTTGATCTTGATGAAGTTCGGTCGCGCCCCGGCCACGACCACCGCGTGCGGCCTCGGCACGAGCACGGGCTCGGCGAGCGTCGGGACCGGTGCGGGGCGGCGGCGCGTGGCCGCGAGCGGGGCCCGCGGCGAGGGCGGGCCATCCACCGGTACACCGGCGACGGGCTCACCACCCGCCGATACGCCGGTCACGAGCGGACCCCGGAACGATCCGATCCGCCGCGCGGCTGGTCGACGACGGTAAGCCCGGCGGGACGGGCCGCTCCCGCCCGCCCGGTGGGGGCCGCCGCCCGCCCGGTGGGGGCCGCGAGCCCGTCGCGCG
>NZ_CDWTMG010000206.1:3052-9548 GCF_977945845.1 Frankia sp. CcMO1 | reverse complement strand
GGCCCGGGCGCCGCGCCTCGCCCGGCGTCTCGCCCGGCGTCTCGGCCGCCAGCTGGGCGAGCAGCTCCCGGTCCGCGGGCGTCGCGGGCGTCTGGAGCCAGACGGTGGACTCCGGGTCGTCACCCGGTCGCAGCACCGACAGCATCAGCGAGATGTCACCGAGCGGCGTGGCCGCGCTGACCGTGCGGCCCGTGAACACGCGCACGGACCGGCACTGCCACCAGGCACGCAGCTCGGGGCGCGCCTGTTCGAGCAGCTCCAGCACGGCACGGCCGCGCTGGTCGTCGGGATGATGACCGAGCTGGGCGCGGAACTGGGCGAGCAAGTCCTTGGCCACGTCCTCGGACCCGCCCATCCCGTCCCGGGTCCGGGGCTGCGCCACCAGCATCCACAGCAGGTTGCGCTGGGGCTCGGGCACGTCGGCGGGATCCCCCCACAGGACGGTGTAGGCGTCGTTCCAGGCGGTGACGTCGAAGCGCCGGTCGAGTAGCAACGCCGGACAGTTCGGCCAGTTGTCCAGCACCGAACGCAGCACCTTGACGAGGGTGTGGTGGCGGTCCGCCGGCGGCGTGTGCAGGCCGGCGAGCGCCAGGGCGTGGCGACGACCGTCGTCGTCGAGCCGCAGGGCCCGAGCGACGGCCTCGAGGACCTGCCGGGACGCGGCGACCCGGCCTTGTTCCAGCCAGGTGTACCAGGCGAGGCCGAGGCCGGAGAGGGCGGCGACCTCCTCCCGGCGCAGCCCCGGGGTGCGGCGGCGAGGTGTGGCGGGCAACCCGACGTCCTCGGGTCGCAGGCGCTCACGGTGGGCACGAAGAAAGAATCCAAGCTCACGCTGGCGGGCGTCGTCGCTCATCGGTTCCAGTCGGATCGGGCGGCCTTGTCGACACCGCCGATCCGGCACATCCGGCACATCCGGCACATCCGGCACATCCGGCGGGCGGGACAGCATCGACGCAGGGACACGCGGTCAGCAGGACTGCTACTATCCTCAGTCGCCAACAACGCCTAACAGCAGTCACCCATGTGATGGCTGAAATCCAGCCACCGCCGCCGGATCAGCGCAGGCCGAAACGGCCGAGCGGACCGTCCAACGCAAGAAGACACAGTCCCATGGTGGCATCGCCCGGCGGCCATGTCCGGCGCTTACCCGGAGAGATCGTGTCACTTACATGATCAAACAACGTCGGCACAAATTTCGATACCCGAAGCAACCTATCGATAACCGCAAGTAATAGACCTGTGATGATCGACTGGAATCCGGACCATCGAAAACACCGACTCGCGGAACGTGTTCATCCCTCCATGGCGCCCGCGGCCACCCCGATCATTCGATTACCCGGTCCGGCGCTCGGTCCAGCGCCGATCCGCGGCCGGATCCGCGCCCACGGCCCGTCCAGCCCGCATGCGGACCGTCCAGCAGTCCGTGCCGATAGGCGTAGAGGCCGGCGCGCAGCCGGTCCGGCTGGCCGATCTTGCGCATCGCACCGGTGAGGTACCGCTTGACCGTTGCCTCGGCCAGGGCGAGCTCGCAAGCGATCTCCGCGTTCGACAGGCCGCGGGCGAGCTGGCCGAGCACCGCGCGTTCCCGGGAGGTCAGCCCGAGGGCCTGCGGTGGCAGTTCGGCCTGGACCGGCGGCCCCGGCACCCCCGTCGACGGCGGCGCGGGCAGGAAGACCACGCCGCCGAGCGCGGCGATGGTGACCGCGTGGGCGAGGTCGGCAGGCGGAGTGTCCGGCAGCACCGCCCCCGACGCCCCGGTGGTGAGGATCTGGGTCAGTTCGGCGCAGGTGGCCAGCGGCCGCAACAGCAGAACGCGCGTGATGGGGATCCGGTCGGCCTCCGCGCGCAGCCGGCGCACCGCCGCGAGGTCGGTCGCGAGGTCCCCCGCGAGCCCGAGCAGCAGCACCCGGGGACGCGAGCGGCGGATCTGCGGCAGCGCGGCATCCAGCCGGTGGCTGCGGCCGACGACGTCGAGCCGGCAGATCGTCGAGAGCAGCAGGTGCAGCCCAACCCCGGTCACCGGATGGGCGTGCAGCAGGAACACCGACACACCGCCGTCGATCTCTGTGGGCGTGAGATCCTTGGCGTACGCGGGACACTCGGGCTGCGCGGACGCCTCGGCGCGAACGGGAACCCCGGGACAGGCCGGAACCCTGACCCGCGGCGGACCCCCGGAGTACCCGGAGTACCCGGAGACCTCGGCGCGGACGGGAGGGGGCGGGGCGGCTCCGATCGTCATGACTCCGGGTCCTTACCACGAGGAGCGAACGCGGGACGGCGGTATCACCCCGCCGTCCCGCGTGCAGGGGGCTGACCCGACCGTAGGCACCTTCGGATAGCTCAACCAGGTAGGCAGTGGTATCGCTAACACCCTCCGCGCACGCCGTCCCCGGGCCCCTCCGTCCGGCCCGACAGCCCCGGTCGTCAGGCCTCAGAGCGGACGGGTGATCAGCTCCCGGATCTGGTCGGTGACAGGTCCCAGGTCGTCCCGGCGGAGCAGGTTGATCCGGTTGCGGGTGATGTCCCCGCGGTGGACGAACTCGTAGAGATCCTGACGCTGCCCGAAGCTGTCCGCCGTGAGCTCCCAGGCCAGCCGGAACAGCCGCGACTTCTCCTCGACCGGGAGGTTCGCGCCCCGCATGTACCGGTCGAGGTAGGGCCGCAGGTCAGCGGCGGCGAGGTCACGCTCGCTGGGCTGCATGAGGACACCCGACGAGCCGATCCGCCGCACGATCTCCACTGCCCGGCCGGCGACCTGCGCCGACCACACGCGGCTCGCGTCGGTGTTACCCGGCGCGAGCAGGCCGCCGTCCGTCGTCTCGACCCGGGCCTCCCCCGCGTCGAGGAAGTACCCGACGAGGTCAACGTAGCTCGCCAACTCCCCGAGGTCCTCCTGGACGTGACGCAGCCCCGAGGCTCCGATCGCGTCAGCGAGCAGCGTGCCGACGGCGAGCAGGGTCCGCAGCCGTTCCTGGTAGCGGATGTGGCCGGCGGCCGCGCTCCAGGCGTTGATCCGCCCGAGTCCGACCCGGGCGAGGTTGCCGTCGCGCAGCAGGAACACCCGGTCCCACGGAACCAGCACGTCGTCGAAGAACAGCATGGCGTCCTGCTCGTCGAACCGGGACGCGAGCGTGTGGGCGTGCCCGTACGGCCGGGCCCCCAGCGGCTCCCGACAGAGAATCTTCACACCTGGGGTGGCCAGCGGCAGGCCGAACCAGATCACGAACTGCTCGGCCTCGCGCTGCGCGAAGCTCGCCGAGAGGTACACGAGCACCTCGTGGGCCAGTGGGGCCAGCGTCGTGAGCTGCTTGGCGCCCCGGACGACGACGCCGTCGTCCCGCTCGGCGATGATGCGCAGCGCGAGATCGGGATCGTCCACGGGGCTGGTGGTCCGGTCGATCTGCGGGTCACCCAGAGCGTGGCCGAGGACCAGGTCATTGGCCGCACAGTGCCGGTAGAAGGCCACCGCGTTGGCACCGAAGCCGGCTTGGTTGCGCTCCAGATGGTCCCGGAAGTCGAGCAGGCCCACCGCCACGTTCGCCATGAACGACGGCGACCGGCCGTGCTGACCCCAGGACTCGCGCATCCACACGGCCGTGCTGCGCCGCCGGGCCCGCAGATCGTCCAGCGTGCGCGGCAGCTGGTAGGACCAGCCGACGCGGGTCCCCGCCTCGGGTTCGTGGACGGTGAGCACGTCGCGCAGATCCGGCTCGTGCTGCAGGTCGAACAGCCGGGCCAGCTCGTCGACGGCGCCCCGGAAGGCCGGATGCGCCGCCACGTTCGCGACCTTCTCCCCGTCGAGCCACACCTCGCGGCCGTCGTTGAGGCTCGCCCGGTACCGCTCCCCGGTCATCAGCCCCTGCGCGGCAGGCGGCGGGATTCCCAGCGGCGGGTCGACCGGGGGCTCGGCCGTCGCACCGGCAGGGTGGTCACCGGCGGGTCGGCCGGGATCGTCGACGGCGCCGGGACGACCGCTGTCGGTCACGAGGGTCATGGCCTGATCTCCGCTCTGTGGACAATATCGGTGGCGTCGGTGGCGTCGGTGGCGTCGGTGGCGTCGGTGGCGTCGGTGGCGTCGGTGGCGTCGGTGGCATCAGTGGCATCAGTGGCGGTCCAGACGCAGCCACGGTCGACCTGCCCCGGTCCGGCGACCGACCCGGCCACGACGGCCGGCTGGCCGGCCGGAGCGGGCACGGCCACGCCGGCTGACGGGACCGAGGGGTCGTCATGCAGCAGGCGGAAGGCCGGTTCGTATCCCTTGGCCCGGATGTTCGCCGAGAGGGCAGTGGTGCAGAACGAACAGGGGGAAGCCAGGGTGAGGGGCACGCCCCGGGCGCGGGCCTGCTCGCGGTAGTCCCAGATGCCACAGTGCGAGATGATCAGGGCCGCCCGCGTGGGCTCGTCGGTGTCGACCGCGTAACGGGAGGAGTAGAGATCCGCCTGGCGCGCGAGCCGGTGGACGACGTCGGCGGGCCGGCCGGTCGGCTCGGGCTCCACCTTGCCGAAGACCGAGGCGTTGGCCCTCGCCCAGTCGACGAGCTCCGCCTCGCCCCAGCGCGACACGATGAACCGTTCGATCAGTGCCTGCGCGCGGAAGAACACCCGCTGCCAGGCCGTCGGATCACGATCGTCAGGCGTCGGGAAGTCGGCGAAGATCTCGGCCTGGGTATGCAGCCAGTCGAGTAGACGCAGATCGGCGTGGTGTTCCAGCAGGAACGTCGTCATCCCCGACTCCGCCTCGAGCAGGCGCTGCTGCCACAAGGCTACGCGGTCGTCTCCGGTCATGTCGACGGCCGGAGCAGGGGGAAACGACCCGGACGCCGTCGCTCGCGGGGATGCGCCGGGCGGCTCGAGGTGGGCGTGGGGACGGGTGCCGAGGACCGCCATCGGCACCGGCGCGGCCGAGGACAGGGACATGGGTACGGCCATCGGAGTGGCAACGGCACGGGGCATGTGTGGGAGCCTCCACGGATCTCCTGTCCCTGGCGGCCCCGGCTAAGCGGGCCACCGCGACGACCGTTCCGGAGACCGGACGGCCAGGATGAATCACGACGGAAACAACGCTAAGTGCGCGGATGATGTGGAAATACCGACCTTCGGTGCATCTTCGTGCCACTTCCGGCGTCCGTCGCCTCACACGTTGTCGCCGTATGCATCGGCGCCGCACGGTTCGTCCGCCGCCGGCAACTTCGCGGCGAAGGTGCGGGCGGAATGCCGGGTGCGGTACTTGCGGTTCCGGCGAGGGCGCAGCGGATACGCTCGGTGCCTGAGTTCTCCATCGACTTACCCGGGGGGTGGCTGCGGCAGCGGTCGCCTTCCCACCCACGTGATCAGTATCCGGGACGCGTGTAGCTATCAGGACGCGAGCGCCCCTCCGATTCCCCTGACCCCTCAAGGCACCAGTCCCCCCGGAGGTTCCTGATGGCGATGACCGATGATGCCGAGATGCCGTTGCTGCGCCGGCTGGTCGGGCAGGCGCTGCGTCGGCGTCGCCTCGCTCAGGGCCGCACCCTGCGGGACGTGGCGGACGCGGCGCGGGTGTCGATGCCCTACCTCTCGGAGATCGAACGCGGCCTGAAGGAGGCGTCTTCGGAGATCCTCGCCGCGGTCTGCCGGGCGCTGCACATCCGGCTGTCCGATCTGCTGGACGAGGTGCGTCTGGAGCTCGCCCGGCTCGAACCCGAGGTCACCCCCGTAGCATCGCCCGGGTCGCTGTCCGCCGTCCACGGGCAGGCGACACTACCGATCACGGCCCGCGTCCTCTCCGCTGACCTGCACGCCGCCAGCGGCACCACGGCCACCGTCGGCATCACAGGCTCGGCTGGCATCGAAACAACCGGTATCGGCGCAACGGTCGGCGCGGCATTGCCCTTCGGCGTGTCGCCGAACCTGGGACTCTCGCCGAGCTTCCGGGCCGCCGTCCCTACCGGCCGGGTGGTGGTGCCCGGCCCGCGGCGAGCCGCCGTCGCTCCCGGGCCGCGGGGATCGGGGAGATCGGGGGGGCCGGGCAGATGGTCCCGGCCCGCAGCCGCCTTCCGGCCGCGGCATGTTCGGCCGGAAGGCGGCCGCCGGCACGCTCGTCGACAGGTCGGCCTGTGGCCAGTCGACGTGTGGCCGGCCAGCCGGCCGGAGCGGCCGACCGCCGGACCGCCGGATCGCGCCCGGTCAGGCGCTGCGTGCCGATAGAAGCCGGGCGGCCTTACGGCTCATGATGACCTCGTCGATGAGGCCGTACTCCTCGGCCTCATCGGCACTGAAGATCTTGTCGCGTTCAGTGTCGCGACGGACCTCCGCCTCGGTGCGACCGGTGTGGCGGGCAAGCATCGTCTCCTGCAGCGCCCGTACGCGCAGGATCTCCCGCGCCTGGATCTCGATGTCGCTCGACTGGCCCTCGCCCTGCGCCGACGGCTGGTGGATGAGGATCCGGCTGTTGGCCAGCGCGAACCGCTTCCCCGGCGTGCCCGCCGCCAGCAGCACCGCCGCCGCCGACGCCACC
>NZ_CDWTMG010000206.1:0-2514 GCF_977945845.1 Frankia sp. CcMO1 | reverse complement strand
CGAGTACTCACCGCGGGAGGTCCGTTCCACGATGTTCGGCAGGACGTGACGGGCCCTCGGTGCACCGCCGCCCAGCATGATCCCGCTCGCGGCGGGAGGCCGCCCGGTCATCGCCCGCTCCCGCCGCCGGGGCCGAAACCGGTGCGGCCCGCCCGCCGCAGACCGATGCCCGCTCCACTGACCACACTGGGTACCTGATCCACCCGGGCGACCACGTGATCGACGAGACCATACTCCTTGGCCTCCTCGGCCGTGAACCACCGGTCCCGGTCGGAGTCGGTCTCGATCTGCTCGACGGTCTGCCCGGTGTGGAAGGCAATTCGCTCCTGCAGCGTGCGCTTGGTGTACAGCATCTGCTCGGCCTGGATAGAGATGTCAGCAGCGGTGCCGCCGATGCCGCCGTGCGGCTGGTGCATCATGATCCGGGCATGGGGCAGCGCGTATCGCTTGCCCGCCGTGCCGGCGCAGAGCAGGAACTGCCCCATCGAACCGGCGAGACCCAGCGCGACCGTCGCCACGTCGTTTCCGACGTACTGCATCGTGTCATAAATCGCCATGCCGGCGGACACCGAGCCACCCGGCGAATTGATGTAGAGGTAGATGTCGGCCGCGGGATCCTCGGCGGCGAGCAGCAGCAGCTTGGCGCTGATCGCGTTGGCCACCGCGTCCTCGACCACGGAACCAAGGAACACGATCCGGTTCTCGAGGAGCCGGCTGAACACCTGGTCGTCCGCGGAGCCGAGCCCGGGTGCAGCGGCCTGCGCGGTAGCCCGGTGCGGACCCCCCGGCCCGGCCTGCGTGAGGCGCGGAAAAGATTCGATCATGGTACGTCCTCCCGCCGGCCGTCGGGAATGGGTGCGAGCACGATGGGCCGGCGTCACCAGCGTTGCCGGGAAATCCGCGCCCATGGCGCTGATCTGCTGGCGGCAGATCTGCTCACGGCAGACGCGACGTCCCGTGGAACGACTCCAGCGACCTTCCCCAAGGGGATACCGGACGACGACGCCTGCCCGGCCAGTCCCGGATCCCGTGGCGCCCCCGCCGGATCGTCCGGTCCACCCGGGCGGCACCCGCCGACCCTCGACCCGTGTCGAGCCGACCGCCGGAGGGTGTCCCTGCCTGGGAAGGCCGCAGTTTGGTGACGAACCCCAGCCCCGGACCGTCACCGATCTCCAGCAGCGCGGCTCGACCACCACGGGACATGAGGCACCACGGGACATGAGGTCACGCCACCGCGGCCAGGCCGGTGGGGGGCGCTGTGCCTCGTGATGCCGGCCCGGATGGCCCGGGTGGGCCGGGTAGAGCGGGCCGGGTCAGTTCTCCTCGGGCCCGAAGGGATCATCGAGAAAATCGAGGAACGAGCTGTCCAGGCGACCGGGACCAAGATCGCATTGATCAACGACGTCCCGGCGATCCGGGCTTTCCCGCAGCGACCGGGCGGTATCGTCCCGCAGGCCAATCATGAAGTCCTCGGCGAGGCGCACCTGTTCCTGCAGGGATGCGAGCTTCTCCTCGGCCAGGGTAACCCAGGTTCTCAGCCGTTCCCGCAGTTCCCTGCGATGATCTGGGGCAAGATCGGGCTGGCCGATCCGCTCACGCAATGTGATGAGAGACCGCATCTCCTCGAGCGTGAACCCCAGCGGTTTCATCTTCTTAATGAGGAAAAAACGGTCGAGTGCGTCGTCGTCGTACAGCGGGAAACCACCCGCTGTGTGGCCTACCGGCGCGAGCAGGCCAGCATCCTCGTAGAAGTGGGCGGTACGCAGGGACAAGGTCACCAGGGTGGCAACGTCACCGATCCGGTAGCGGCCGTCACAGGCATCGGCGGAAGATCCGGCGCTGCTGGTTATGGGGACGTAATGAAGTAACAAATACGTGATCGAGAGCATCATCGCAGGTCACAGGCCTGTGGAGGGTTCGAAACGCGCAAGTTATTTCATTTCGACTCCTATGGACAATTCAACCCTTATCACGTGAGCATGACGACTGGTATTCGAGTGTCAAGCGTCTCTAGTATCGGCCACCCACAGCTACACAGGACCGGTAAAGATCTGGTAATCCATGGCCGACGCCGACCGTGACGTCGGTCACCAACCGACTCCGGTTGCTCCACAGGAGCCCAAGCGCCGGCCGCCACCCCGGATCCCGGTCACCCCGGCGAACCGGGGGGCTCCCACAAAATAGATAGCTTTGCAAAACGGATGGCCTTGGGAGTCGAAATGAAATAACTTGCGCGTTTCGAACCCTCCACAGGCCTGTGACCTGCGATGATGCTCTCGATCACGTATTTGTTACTTCATTACGTCCCCTTGACGCAGCGAAGGACCCGGGCGGGCGAGACAACCTGAACGAACCGAACATCCGTGTAAAATCGGATATCTTGCCGGGATCGGACGATCCCGACGGCTCCGACCTCGGGGCACGGGCCCCCATCATGGCGGTTCCGGCACCCATCTCGGACGAGGTGACCATGGATTCACGAGTCCGTCATACCGTCCGGTCCGCATCACCGTG
>NZ_CDWTMG010000205.1:3265-9477 GCF_977945845.1 Frankia sp. CcMO1 | reverse complement strand
TCCAGCTCCCTTCGGGCCGGGTCTGCCTGGGGTGGGTGTGGATTCATCGCCGATGACCAGAGCATTGTCCGCGCCGGACTTTCAACGATTCTGGGCGGCCAACCAGACATCGACGTCGTCGGTCAGGCCGCCGACGGACGTGAAGCCGTGGTGGTGATCACCACGTTCGATACCGACGAATACGTCTACGGCGCGCTCAAGGCAGGCGCCCGAGGCTTTCTGCTCAAGGGCGCCTCGCCCGAGCAACTGGTCCACGCCATCCGCGCCGCGGTTCACGGCGACGCGTTGATCGACCCCGGCGTCACCGGCCGGCTCCTCGCCGCCTTCTCGGCCAGCGCTCCCACCACCGCCGCTAGGCGTTCCATTCGGAGAGTTGTTCCAGGTCGAGTTGGTCCTGGTGTCGTGCTTCGCGTTCCCGCTCGAAGAGCTGCGGTGTCTTGGTCAGGACGAGTGTGTAGGGGCTGCCCGATCGCCGGGTCTGGTGGGTCACCGGAAGCTCGGCGGTGTCGATCCGGGAGTGGATGTGCTGACGCTTCTGCTGGGCGAGGGGCCATTCGAAGGTGCGGCGACCCGGATCGCGGAGGAACTCGCCGAGCGTCTGGCACAGGTCGCAGGTGCAGCCGGCGAGCGGGGTGAGCGACCAGTCGCCGTCCGCGCGGGCCGGCGCGGCCAGGCGGGCACGAAGGGACCGCGCGCACTCTGCGGCCAGGTCTTCGAAGCCGGCCCCGTCACGTGCGGCGGGCGGCAGCTCCGCGGCGGCGCGCAGCGCCGCGAGCAGGCACGCCGTCAGATCGTCACCTCGCTCGCGGCAGAACTCGACCGCCTTCCCCCGGACGTCGGCGGCGCCGGTCTCGACCGCGGCCGTCAGGACGGCCGCCAGCGGACGTCCCAGCTTGGTGAGCCGTTCGGTTCGGTGGCTGGGCGCCGAGGTCTCCTCCGCGTCGCGGAGGTTCCTGCCGAGGCAGGCCCAGGAACCTTCGACCAGCAGACGTGCCGTCGCCGGCACCTCACCGTCCACTGCCGACAACGCCTGGCAGAGTCCCGGCACGGTCGTGACCCAACCCATCCGGCTCCGTTTCACCGTGTAGGACCAGCCCTCGGGCCGACCGAACCACTCCCCCAGCAGACCGGCGGCCCACGCCTCGCCGTACCGGGCGGCCAGAGCGGCGAGCGGGGCCATGTGGCGCGCGCGGAGTTCCTCGATGAGGAACCTGCGGACCAGCAGCCGCGCGGTGTCGGGGTCGTCCAGGGCGCAGGCAGCGCGCAGCGTCGTCTCGAAGACCTCCCCGAAGTCGCCCTCGGGGAGGGTGACGGTGTCCCAGAACGGCGCGAGCGTGGCCGCCGCCGCCCGTGCACCCTCGACGTCGCCGCCGCCCGCCTGGGCCAGCAACTCCTCGACGGCCCAGGCGGGCGACGCCTCCGCCCGTGCCGCGAAGCTCCGGTCACGTGACCACACGACGACGGCCGCCCGGCGGTACCAGCGGTCGAGCGTGTTGCCGTAGTTGCCCATGTACCCCTCGTACTCCGAGGAGTGCGGCTGCAACTCGGCCGACGGGGTCGTCGCGCAGACTTCGGCGTCCCTGACGTACAGCGAGATGTCCTGCGACGCGCCGTCCTGGTCGACGAGGTACGTCAGGGTCACCGACGAATCGATCAGGCTCTGGAGTTCGTACTCCTCGTCCCCGGCCGCCCTGGTCCCACGCTCCTCGTCGGAGTGCCGGTATCGGCGCCGGTACCGGTAGTCCGGCTCGAGAACATCCCAGGTCTCCTGGATCTCGGTGAGCGCCAGCACGGCCTCGCAACCCGACCGCTCCGCCGCGGCCCGCAACCGGGACGCCCGCTGGATGTCGGCTCCCTTCAAACGGGTCCAGCTCAGGCCGCGTTCGGTGTACTCGTGATCGAGCAAGTACACCAGCCTCGACGGCGGGGCGCCCGCGTCGTCGCCGCGGAAGCGGGGCGGTACACGGGTCGTGAAATGCTCCGCGACGCAACGCGCAAGTTCCTCGACATCCGCCTCGTCGTCGAGCGAGGCAGGGGCCGCCTCACCCTTGAGCAGCAGGTTGTAGGTGACGGCGACCCGGTAACCGGTCTTCACCGGCCGGACCTCGTGGTGGCGGTCGGAGTGAAAGGCGACCAGCGCGAGGTCCTTCCGCCACCCCCGATGGGTCCGCGACTCGCCGCCGTGATGGATGATCAGCTCACCACCGGTGTGAACCGACGGCAACGTCACGACCAGGGTTCCGATCATGCTGTCGTGCTTCTCGGAATCCTGGTGCGTGCGGAAGAACTGGCCCGGCTCGTAGACCAGCAGGGAGTGGAAGTCCGCCATCAACTCGCAGGACGGCGGCAACCCGAACGCCTCCCTAACCGAGTCGAGAACACCCGCGAGCGCCTCGGTCCATTCAAGCCGCACCAGGTGAGCCGGCACCTCCCAGGTGTCGCGGACCTCCCGGTCAGTCAGCGTCTGCTCGCCGCGCCCGAACCGCGCCGGCGATCCGAGCGCGAGCAGATCACGGGCCTGGCCGGCCCGCACCGGGAACCGGACCGGTCCGACGCCGTCGACCTCCAGGCGCAGATCCTTGGCATCCATCGTGAGCTGCACGCACGGTGGGACGGGAGCCCCGAGGGCACCGAGCTGCTCGGCCAGACGGCCGCGTACGGCGGTGGACATCCGTTGAAACTATAGGCGAGCGGCCACCCGGGGATCGGCGGGATGGCTCAGAAGGGTGGATCGACCGGTACCGGGGCAGGTTTCGTCGGCGGGGGTTCCGGTGGTCGCGGCGTAGGTGGCATGAGCGGATCGAGTGGGACCGGATAGCGCCGGCCGAGTGGGCTGGTCCAGATCACGGTCCCAGGTGGATCGCCCGAGCCACCGAGGAAGGCTCTCGGTGAATCCGGTCGCTCGACACGCCAGCCGCCGTTGTGCTTGCACCTGTGGTGAGATCGACACAACGGGATCATGTTGCAGACGCAGGTAGGTCCGGCGGGGTAACGGATCACATGGTCGATGTCGCAGCGGGTGGCGGGTTGGCGGCAGCCGGGGTGCATGCAGAACGGATCCCGCGCGACGACCTGGTCCAGGATGGCCTGGCTGGGCCGGTACGGCGTCGTCTTGCCGATCCACCGGCAGGCCCCGGTCTCGGGATCGACGCAGGCGCTCTGGATGGTCGCGGCGTCGGCGGCCAGCCGGCGGGCGAGGTCGGCCGGGACCGGTCCGTACCCGGCCAGGGTGGCGGGCTGGTCATCGGTTCCGGCCAGGGTGGATGCGGCGATCGTGATGACCAGGTGCGGACGGCGTCGCTTGAGCGTCGGCAGCGGCGGCGCCAGCCACCACCGCAGGCCACCGTGACAGTCCGCATCCGGGTCGCCCCGGCCAGGCTCGCCGAGATCGGTCGGCTGGCTGGGCTGGACGCCGTGACCAGGCCGGGCCGTCGGCCGCGGCGGCGGCGGATCGAGGCAGGGCAGGGGTTGACCGTCGAGAATCGTGGTGAAGATATCGCCGAGAACGTCGGCGCGTCGCTGATCATGCGTGCGCGGGTCGTTCCGGTCAGCGGCGGCGACGCTGCCGGCAAGCCCGCTCAAGACGGTCTCGATGACGGTGATGGTCTCGGCGGGCAGGCGCGCCCACATCTCCCCCATCGCGTCCGGCAACGGTGCCGTCCACACGCAGCGTTCCCGCCGCTGCTGCTCGTGCCGCTCGGCCGCGTCGACCGGGTTCACCGCCAGCAGGGCGCGGCGGATCACCTCGCGGATCTGCGACGTCGTCCGCGCGGGCGCCCCCGCCAGGGCTCTGTCCTCGATCGCGGCGCGGTCCGCGGCGGGCAGATCCGGCACGTCACCGAGTTCCCCGGCGATCACCTCGGCGCGTGCCTGGTCGATCCGCCCCTGTCGCAATGCCTGCAACGTCGCCGGGAACCGCACGGTGAGCTGCTCGGCCAGATCCACCCGCCGAGCGGCCGAATACCGCGTCAACCCCAGCGCGGCCCCGACCTCCGCGATCGTCAAGGTCCGCCCGTCCAGCGCCTCACGCGCCTGCGGGTTCATCGACGGCCGCCGGGACAACTCCGCGACCGCCTCCAACTGCACTGACTGCGCCCACGACGCCTGCCGCTCGGCCCCGGTGACCAACCGGAGCAGATCGTCATCCGAGACCTTGCCGAGCCCGGCCCGCACGTCCTCGATCGCCGCCGCCAGCAGGTCTCCCGGCGGCTCGTCCAGGGACTCCACCGCCCGCGGCATCAGAACCTGCTCGACCCAGCGCCGGGCGTCGTGCCCGAGCCCCGTCACCACCTCGATCACCGCACCGGCGCCCGGCGCGGCCGCACGGTGGGCCGGAAGCGAGTCAGCGGAATCGGGTGACTCGAACATGTGTTCGATTCTACTCAACCCGGCCGACATTTCCGCGACGCCACGCCGCGCCACGCCATCCGCACCCGGGTGGCCGGGCCCGGAACGCCATCACGGGGGCAGCGGGATGTCCCGGCCGGAGCGATGAAGCTCGCGGAGCGCCTCGATCGCCAGCGTGAGTGCCTGTTGCCGATCCTGCTCGGTGACGGTGGGGACGACGTCGCGCAGGTAGCTCAGGACCGACTCGACCACGACCCCGGGCGAGATGCCCTCGACGGCCTGCGGCTGGCCGGCGACCGATCGCAGAGCGGCCTCGACGATCCAGACCGCGATCACGGCACCGTCGATGTCGGCGAGCGGCGTCCGCGCGGCGAGCCGGGACAGTTCGGCGTCGGGGTCGTCGACGTCCTGTAGTTGCACGCGGACGACGGCGGACAGGCATGCCGTGATGGCGAGCGCCGCGGCGACGTCGTGCTCCACGTCGTCCTCGTCCAGGTCATCGAGGGTGTCCAGGGCGTCGCCGTCGCCACCGGACATGGCCGCACGTGCGAGCCGCTCGGCGAGGTGTACCTGCTCGTCCGTCAGCCTCATCCGGACGAGGCCACCTCCTCGAGCAGCTCCCGCGCGGTCTTCGCCGCGGCGTACAGGTAGGACTCGTAGGCGGCGCCGGTGAGCCCCGCGTCGTGCACCAGCCCGTACGCCAGCCACAGCTGCCCACGGTTCAGGTCCTCGCTCGACATCCCGTCAAGTACCGCGTCGTCATCGAGCACGGCCGCACGGATCAGGGCCTCGGCGAGCATCGGCGGCGGGTTCCCATCCTTGATGTAGCGCGTGCGGACCGTGGCGACGACGGCCCGGATGTCGCTGCGCGTGGGGCGCTGCCGGAACCGCCGGTCGGCCGCGGCCAGGAACGCACCCGTCATCGCCGCGCGTGCCGTGACGACGCCCATCTCCTCGATGGCATCGACGTCGATTCTCGCGCCGGGGGTGAGCAGGTGCCGGATGAGCTTGCGCAGGTACGTCAAGGTGGTGAGGCCATCGTCCTTCGTCCGGAACTCCTCGCGCCACGCGACCGTGTCGTCGTCACTCACGGCTCCGGGCTTGCCCCCGGCACCTGCAGCCACCGCTCGTCCCCTCGGAATCGTCGCCTCAGTTGCGCAAGATAATATAGCAACCTACGCCATAATAAGGGCAAGGGAGCGGATAGCGATCAATCAGCCCCGATCGGTATCAGGAGGATTCATGGGTGAGATCGCGGACGCGAAGGCCCTCCTCGCGTCGGCTTCCGGCGAGGCGGACCAGGCGATCGCCGCCGTGCAGCAGGCGATCGAGGCCGTCAACAACGCGCTCGCGCTGATGGAGAGGGCTGCCGGGGGCGGCCGCCACCAGCAGTTCCGGACGGCACGTCGCACCTTCCGCCTCAGCCGCCGGCGGCTCGAGATCGTGAAGCGCCTGCTGCACGAGGCGCAGGAAGACGGCGACGAGTACGCAGCGTTCTTCTGACCCACACTCGATTCCCTGACGCCACGCCCGCATACCGGGCCGCACGCTACGGCACCACACCTCCCGGCGCGACTTTCGCGAGAGTAGCCCGGGTTTGTGACGGTCTGTCGCGAAGGGGTGCCCGTGAGTGCCATCGGCGAGGCCAAGGCAGCGATCGCGTCGGCGTCCAACGAAGCCGACCAGGCAATGGGCGCGGTGGGCCAGGCCACCAACCTCTGACCCCCACCAGGTCACCAGGTCACCACGTCGTGTCACACGTCACCCGCGCCGTCGCACTGCTCACCCAAGCCGTCAACGCCGGCGACCGCGCCCAGGCCGCCTGCTCCACCGCCGACGAGCACGCCCGCATCATGCGCGACACC
>NZ_CDWTMG010000205.1:0-2801 GCF_977945845.1 Frankia sp. CcMO1 | reverse complement strand
AACACATCGCACCCAGCCTCGCCGGAAACGTGTCCATTCACGGGTGGGGCTGACCTGCGGGGTTGAGCGCTGCGGGACGACGCGCCGGGGGCGGGGTGCTTGATCTTCTGGCCGGGATGGTGATGATCGTTCCTTGTGTCCCCGTCGCCCGGTCCGGAGGTGGTTGAGCGGCTTCGTGCCGCCAATGCCCGGTTGCGGGAGTTGCTGGCGGTCCGGGATGGCGAGCTGGCGGCGCTGCGGGTGGACAAGGACGCCGAGGTCGCTGAGCTGCGTGGGTTGCTGCAGGTGGTGACGTTGCGGGTGGCGGAGCTGGAGCGCCAGCAGCGGTCGGGCAGTGACGACTCGGGCACGCCGTCGTCGAAGGAGCCGATCGCGGCGAAGGCCCGACGGAAAGCGGAGCGCAAGGCCACGCGGGAGCGTGACACCGATACCTCCTCGCGGGAGCGGTCGGCGGACCGGTCACGAGGTGGGCAGCCGGGCCATCCGGGGCGGGGCCTGTCTCGGGATCCGGATCCGCGGCAGCGTGAGCAGGTCCCCGCGCCGCAGGAGTGCCGTGCGTGCGGGGCCGGCCTGAACGACGTCCACGATGCGGGGAGGGCATGGTCCCAGACCTGGGATGTGCGGGTGATCCGGTGGCGGACGGAGTACCTGCTGCCGCGGCGGGAGTGTGGGTGCGGGGCCACGACCACCGCCACCCCGCCGTCGGGCGGGCTGGTGAACGGGATCAGCTTCGGGCCGGTGCTGAACACCGCGGCGGTGGCGTTGACGGCGTTCGGGAACGTGCCGGTCGAGCGGGCCGCGCACCTGGTAGGGATGCTGACCGGACAGCAGGTCTCGGCCGGGTTCGTGGACAAGGCGAACGCCCGCCTGGCCGCGCAGCTGACCGGCGCCGGGTTCGCGGAGGCGATGCAGGCGGCGCTGCTGGCCGAGCCGGTCCTGACCGCCGATGAGTCCCCGGTCGAGGTGGTCACCCCGGCCAAGGATCCCCAGACCGGCGAGCCGGTGCCCGGGGCGCCGCACGTGATGGTGCTGCGGACCCCGGACGAGTGGTTGGTCTTGCTGACCGCGCTGGACTCCCGCCGCCACGAGGAGGTCATCGCCTCGCTGCGGACCTTCACCGGCTGCCTGATCGTCGACGGCTACCTGGCCTACCAGAAGCTGCTGCCCTGTACCCGCGACCATGACCATGCCGTGCAGGAGTGCCGGGTCGGGCCGCTGGCCGGGCTGCAGCAATGCTGCCAGCACATCATCCGCCGCTGCCGGGGCGTGGCCAAGCTCGGCCCCGGCACGTTGCAGTCCTGGGCCACCGTCGTCCGTAAAGTGCTGGGCGAGGCCCACGAGCAGGTCGAAGCCGCCCGCGGCCGCGGCGAGAGCGCCCTGGACCCCGAGGTCCTCACCGCCCTGCGGGAGCGGTACGACACGGCCGTGACCAGCGGGATCGTCCACAACCGGCACCGGGATTGGGACAGCGGCAACCACCCCGGGTTCACCCTGGCCACCTGGCTGAAGAGCCACGCTGAGCAGGTCTGGCTGTTCACCCGCAACCTCGCCGTCGACTGGACCTCCAACGCCGCCGAACGCGGCGTGAAACCCGCCAAACGCCACCAAGCGGTCTCCGGCTACTGGCAGAACGACCAGACCCTCGCCCGATGGTGCCTGATCAACTCCTACCTCACCACAGCCCGCAACCACGGGCTGACCATCCTCGACGCCATCACCCGCGCCCTCAACGGCCACCCCTGGCTGCCCCAGCACGCTCCCGCATGACCCCTTCACGGTCAACCCGTGAATGGACACCCGGAAACCTCTCCCCCGACACGGCGTACCACCCAGAAGTGCCACCAGCGGGTAACGGTCCGCTGAGCGAGCGCCTCCAACGGTTCAGGGACGACAGCCGTGAAACGCGAGCCGGACGGGCGTATTACGAGGAGGACGACGAGGTCATGTTTACCGCGGCGCAATCCGTTCCGGTCGAAACGGCCCTCTTCACCGTGGACATGCACGGCGACCCGGGCCACGTGTACGTGGGAACCGAGTCGCTCACCCCGTCGGAGTTGAGCAACCTCATTCGCTCAGACCCGCGGTGGAACGGCAGCGACGTAAGGTTGTTCGCATGCGAGACCGGAGCGGCGAGTGATGGGTTCGCCCAACAACTGGCGGATGATTTAGGTGTCACCGTCAAAGCGCCGACAGAATTGGCATGGTCGGATGCCCGCGGACGAGTATTCGTCACCTCCGGATACGAGGACGCCTACGGCAATCTCATGCCGAGAACACCAGCCGACGGAACCTGGGTCAGCTTCCATCCTCGCGCGAGTCAGACGGGAGTCATGGAGTGAAAATTGCCCGCGTGTATGACGACGAAATAGACGTCCGCCACGGCAGGGAGGTGTTGCAACCCGCGGAGGCCGGCAGGGTCGGGGAGTTCCTCAATCAGGGGCACATAGTGCGTCGCACCACGGCACGACTCCCGGATCGCGTCGATTCTGCTCGCGGACGCGTCGTTCCCGCGTCGATGCTCACCGACGGCACCTGGATCTGGAGCGCCGCCGTCGCGTACTACCTCAAGGAGCACGGGATCGCCCCGGAACCGGACTTCATTGCCTACATCAGGAACCGCAACTACGTGCCGCACCTCCCCACGGATGAGCAGGTCACTGCGGCCCTCGACACGCTGCAAGAGTTGACGCAACCGCCAGCGCAGTAGCCGCCCGGAACTGCCGATGGTTTCGAGACGTCCGCAATCCCGCGTCGCGCCGTGGCCCAGGATGCCGCGCCACAAACTGGGTCTTCGAAGTTGG
>NZ_CDWTMG010000204.1:0-9015 GCF_977945845.1 Frankia sp. CcMO1 | reverse complement strand
CAGATCCCCTCCTCTGGCCCCGCTTGCCGAAGAGGCTGCCGAACGCCGTCCGAGCCATCCCCGCCTATCTCGCGGCGGTCGTGACGGGCACCCTGCTCGCCGCCGTCGCGGGCTTCGACCTGCCCAGGGTCAACCTGCCCTCGTCCCTGTTCGACGCGGTCGCCCTGCCGGGCCTCCCGCGCGGTGACTGGTCCGGCATCGCGCTGGCCATCGTCATCGTCGCCAGCGTCGAGTCCCTGCTCTCGGCCGTCGCGGTGGACCAGCTTGCCACCACCCGAGGCTGGCGGGGGCCGCGCGTCGACCTCGACCGCGAGCTGCTCGGG
The DNA here is from genome assembly GCF_977945845.1 of Frankia sp. CcMO1. Taxonomy (NCBI): domain Bacteria; kingdom Bacillati; phylum Actinomycetota; class Actinomycetes; order Frankiales; family Frankiaceae; genus Frankia; species Frankia sp. CcMO1. Next base: position 8,692 of record NZ_CDWTMG010000204.1, on the reverse strand, counting down.
CAGGGCTCGGCGAACCTCGCCTCGGGCCTGGTCGGCGGGCTGCCGATCACCGGGGTGATCGTGCGCAGCTCCACCAACGTCGCCTCCGGCGGGCGTACCCGGAAGTCTGCCGTCCTGCACGGCGTCTGGGTGCTGCTGTTCGCCGTGTTCTTGGGCCGTGCCGTGGAGTGGATCCCGCTGTCCGCCCTCGCCGGCCTGCTCGTCGTCGGTGCGCGGCTGGTCGACGTCGCGCATCTGCGCCACGTCCGCCGGCACGGGGAGCTGCCCGTCTACCTGGTGACAATCGTCGGTGTCGTCGCCCTCGACCTCCTGCAGGGTGCCGCCCTGGGTCTGCTCACCGCGCTCGCCCTGGTCCTGCGCCGGGTGCTGTGGTCGAGTGTCCGGCTGGTCCGCACCGACGAGCTCTGGCAGGTAGAAGTCGAGGGGACACTGAGCTTCCTGTCCCTGCCCCGCCTCGCGCGGATCCTGGGCCGCATCCCCGTCGGTGCCCCCGTCTCGATCGAACTCATCGTCGACTACCTTGACCACGCCGCCTATGAGCATCTGCGTGGCTGGTGCGCGAACCACGAGGCGTCCGGCGGAACGGTGAGCGTCGACGAGATCGGCCAGGTCTGGTTCCGCCGGCCGGCCGAGGTCGCGGAGCAGCGGCGCCGCACCGTCGTCCCGCACCTCCCGCGCTGGTTCGCGCCCTGGTCGCAGTGGCAGGAGCTGGAACTCGCGTCGTCACCGTCGGATTCCCATTCGTCGGAGTCGCGGTCGTCGGATTCCCAGCCCGGCGGCGTCGTTCCGCCGGCGATCCACCCGGACCCAGTCCCGGCCCCGGCGGCGTCGGCCCCGGCGGCGTCGGTGCCGGCGCAGGCCTCCCCCGACCTGACGGTCCAGCACGTCAGCACAATGTTGCTCGGGGTGAACGAGTTCCACCGGCGGGCCGCCCCGCTCCTGCGGGGCACCTTCGACGAGCTCGCCGGGGGACAGCAGCCCGGCGCCCTGTTCCTCACCTGCGCCGACTCTCGCATTGTTCCCAACATCATCACCAGTAGCGGTCCCGGTGACCTGTTCACGATCCGTAATGTCGGGAACATCGTCCCGGTGGACGACCCCGCCGGATCCGACCCGGACGCGCCCTTGCGACGCGGTGGCGACCTGTCGGTGACCGCCGCGCTGGACTACGCCGTCGACGTCCTGCGGGTGCCCTCGCTCGTGGTGTGTGGCCATTCCGGCTGTGGCGCCATGCAGGCGTTGCTGTCCGGCGCGCTCGACGGCGCACCCGACTCGGCCCTGGCGGGCTGGCTGTCGCACGCCGCCGTCTCGCTTGAGCGGACGCCCCCTGCCGGCACGGAGGATCTGCTCCCGGTGGAAAGGCTGGGCCGCGCCAACGTGGCGCAGCAGTTGGAGAACCTGCGCGCGCATCCGGCCGTGCGCCGTGCCCTGGCACGCGGCACGCTAGAACTCGTCGGCCTGTACTTCGACATCGCCGACGCGCGCATCTGGGTGCTCGAGGAGTCGACCGGCCGGTTCGTCGACCCGATGGACGCGTTGCCGACGGCGGTCATTGGGACCGGCCCGCGTCGCCGGTGGGACGCACCGGTGCGGGTACCCGCACCCATGGTCGCGGTCGGCGCGGGTCCTGCCGACGAGCAACCGCCGCCCGCCGGCCGGCGGGCCCGGTGGCTCAGCCTGCCGCGGTAATGCCGCAGCGGTGAAGGGCCACCGATCGCCCGGGGCCCGGGATCAGGGATCCGAGGTGCTGACCCCGGAGATGCACCGATGGTCGGCGACGTCGATCGTTGGATGACGTCGATCGTTGGATGACAGAGAGTTGCCGAGGGTTGGGCGCGGTCTCAAGGCCGGAGACCGTTACCAATCCTCGGCAATTCGCCGTCGCGCCGGTTCGCCGTCGCGCCGGTTCGTCCGCGGGGGTCACGAGGCCGGGATGACCCGCTCCGGGTAGTCCAGCCAGGATGTCTGACCGTCGGGGGTGACGGTGAGCCCGAAGCGGGTGCAGGACGGCCGTCCTGCGTTCACCCACCAGTCGTAGGCCATTTCGAGTTCGTCCCACAACCGTCGTGGCCCATACTGGGTGACCTCGTGCCCGTCCGACTGCCCGTCTGACCCGGCGGTCAGTGACGCCCACGACTGTGACGCCGCGTGGGACAGCAGAAGTGTTTTCGCTGGGCCGCCTTCCTCGATCTGCCCGGTGGTGCAGCCGGGCAGCCACAGGCCGACCGCGAATCCGGCCGCGGCGTCCCCGAAGGGCTCATCCAGATACCGGCAGGTTGTTCTGACATCGGCGTCGTCCTCGCCGAGCCACCAGACGGGTTTGTCGGCCCGCTGGCCGCGCAGCCGCATGAAACCCGCCTCATCATGAAAATGGCCCGAGGCGGTGCCGTCCGCAACGGTCAATGACAGCAGCGCCCCACCGAACTCGCTCGTGAACGGCAGCACGATCCGCCCGCCCGGCCGGGTCTGCATGATCCAGGGGTAGGGAACGGTAACCACCGACGCTGTGGCGATGATCCGGTCGTAGGGAGCCCGACCGGGAAACCCCGCCGCGCCGTCCCCGACGACCACCGTCACCGGACGGCCGATTCTGGCGAGGGCCGCGCGGGCCTGCCCCGCGATTCCCGGATCGATCTCGATGGTGGTGATCTGGCCGGTCGGGGTCCGCTCGGCGAGCAGCGCCGCGTTATAGCCGGTCCCGGTACCGATCTCGAGGACGTTCATCCCGTCCCGCACATCGAGGAGGTCAAGCATCCGGGCCATGACCCACGGCGCGCTGCTGGAACTGGTCGGTATGACGTCCCTACCGTCGTACCTGCCCGTCCCGTCGTCGACCTGCGTCGTGATCCCGTCGTCGCCGCGGCACAGCTTCGACCACCGCTGTGGATCATCCTGGCGCCGGAGCGGGACCAAGAAGAACCCGTCCTCGTCCCGGACCCAGATTTCATCCGGGATGAAGTCCTCGCGGTTCACCCGGCGGACGCTCACGCCTTCCCTGAGCCCTTGCACACGCCGCAGGAGACGGTCTCGTTCTTGCCGTCGCTGGTCACGGTGATCTTCCCGCTGCCGTTGCAGGTCGGGCAGGCTACCGGTTTCGCGTGCTTACCCACCCGACCGCCTCTCACCTGGGGCCATCTGGGGGTTCGGGCCCACGGCCATGATTCCATCCGGACGGTGCCGCGCGTCAAGGGGCCGCGGCAGCCTCGCGGCCGGGCCGGGAAACTGATCTAACTTGACAATTCTTAATATTTAAGAAATTTGTCGGCATCCGGGCGTGCTGGCCACGACATCCTGACGCCGACGCCGGCGGACGCCGGATCCGGTGGATCTCGCTAGAGCGGGCGGCAGACGTGCGTCAAGGTCCAGTCGGTTCCGGTCCTGGTCGCGGTCCTGGTTCCGGTCGCGGCACCCTCCGTTTTCGGCTGAGTGCCGGTCGTGCCGTCATGACCGTCCGCGCCGATCCGACGGTGCAGGAGGGTCGCCGTCAACGGGGCGACGTCGATCCGCCAGAACATCTCGACCGGGCAGCGCAGGGCGGCCACGAGCACGCCCCGGATGACCGCTGGATGGGTCACCGCGATGATGTGGCCCGGTTCGGTGCTTCGCCGGGCCAGCCAGTTTTCGACGCGGCCAAGCAAGCTCAGTAGGGATTCGCCGCCCGGCGGGGCCACCGCCGGATCGCTGTGCCACCGGCGCAGTTCGTCCGGGGGAATCTCGTCCAGGCTGTGCCCCCGCCACGCCCCGACGTCCAGGTCGCGCAGGGCCGGATCCACCTTGGGGACGATGGGTGGGCCCGGGGCCCGCGGGATGGTGACGTCACCCTTGCGGGCACCGAGGCCCAGGGCGGCGGCGGTCTGACAGGCCCGCGCGGATCCGTCGCAGAGCACCCCTCCCGTCGCGGGAAGCGCGCCGGCCGCGACCGCCTCGGCGGCGCCGACGGCTCGGCGCAGCCCGTCGGCGTCGAGAGGTTCGTCGACAGGGAACCGGGCGGCCCGCAGGGCCGCGGTCGGCGCGCAACTAACCAGGGCCAGCCGCACCGGCGGCACCGATCGCACCGATCGCACCGATCGCGCTGGTGGGGGCCGCGGCACGTCGGGACGCGCGTTCGGTCAACGCGCCGAACAGCAGGCCGATGGCCGCCCAGACGGTCGCCTGGATGGCGAGCGAGGCGATCCGGAACCGCCATAGCACGTCGGCGGGGAAGCCCTCCGGCGTCTCGTGCACGCGGGGCAGGACGGCGTAGACGACGCCCAGGACCACCAGCCCGCCGACGACGGCGGCGATCGTCGCGTTCCAGCCGCCGAGCCGCCGCGCGGCCACACCCGTCCCGACCACGACGATCACCGAGATCAGGATCATGAGGAAGTACAGGACGGTCCGCCGGCCGATCGTGTCGGGATTGCCGATCGCGGGGGGATTCGCCGGGTACTTCAGATCGGGCAGGAGGTAGACCGCGGTGAACCCGGCGAGGGCCACCAGGGCGGCCGTCCCCCGGGGCCCGAGGGCGCCCAGGCGGCCCTGCACGCACGCATACGCCAGGGCGAACATGCCGCCGATGGCGACGGAGAAGAGCAGCAGACCGGTGAACAGACCGAGCGTCGACTGCACGGTCCGGGACACCGGCTCGTGCGCATGAGTGGAGCTCTCGCCCGCCGACTCGAAGGTGATCGCGTGACCGATCTGGCTCTCGCCGAGGGTCTTCGCGACGATGAAGGCGAGCACGCCGGCGACCAGACCGACGAGCATGCCACGGATCAACAGTGTTCGTGCCACAGCGTCTCCTTGCTGGAACAGAGCGGGAGGAGGCGTCAGTGGCAGGGGAAGCCGAGCAGGTGGCGGGCGTCGTGCACGAACTCGTGGACGTAGTTCCCGCCGAAGATTGACAGCGCGCCCTGCTCGGCGCCGACGAAGTACAGCCCGAGCAGCGCCAGCAGCCCGCCGAAGAGCAGGAAGGGCACCAGCTCACGCAGCGGGATGGTCGGCAGGGTCGGCAGTGCCGGCTGGGCGAGCGGTGCGGGGGAGACGGCGGGGTGCGCCATGAGGAGAACCTCCACTGGAATCACGCGTTCCACGGGTAGGATGGGTTCGGGTAATGGGTCTGACTTCCGAGACCGTCCAGGACGGACGGGCCGGTCACAGTGGCGCGACCATGCCGGAATCACACCGGCTTCCATCACACGAACATGTAAAGATAAACAGCGCCATGTAACCCTGTCAAGTTTTCTGGGCTGCCAGGATGGCTGGACGGGTCCGGGTGCGGTCCCCGTGGGGCATGCTGGTGTGCTGTGCGTGCGGTCAGTGTGCTGTGTATGCGGTCAGGGGGACCAGTAGCGGTCAGGGGAGCCAGGAGACGGTGGCACAGCCGAGCTGATGCCGGATGGGGCCGTCGGGCCCGGCGTTCGTGGCGTAGGCGCACACCGTGTGCGGGACGGCGCTGGTGATGACGGTGGTCTCGAAGCCGTGGTCGGAGCCGGCGTCGGGGTAGAAGCGGGCGACGTCCGGTCGGGAGGTGTCCGCGGTGGCGGTGGCGGCGGTGGCACCGTCGAGAGTGACCGTGACGGTGAGGGGGTCGGCGGGGGCGTCGGGGTCGTAGGCCCAGCCGGCGACGCGGACGCTGCTCCAGCCGGCGGTGATCCACGGGTTGGGCGTCGCGAGGTCGAGGTAGCCGAAGGGCGTGTGGTCGACGGCGGGCGCGTCCACGGTCGCGGTGGTGCAGCCGAGGCTCTGCCGGTGGAAGGAGCCGAGCGGGCCGATGTCCACCGCGGCGGTGCAGACGGTGTGGGTGCCGGGTGCGGCGGCCACGGTGGTGTCGAAGCCGTGGTCGGGGCCGGCGCCCGGGTGGGCCCGGGCGACGTCGGGACGGGAGCGGTCGGCGATGACGGTGGCGGTGGCGACGTCGTCCAGAATGATCGTTACGGCCAGGGGGTGGCTGAGGTCCCCCGGGTCGATGGCCCAGCCGGCGACGCGGATGCCGGTGGGGGAGGCGTCGACGAGATCGAGAAAGCCGAACGGCGGCGCATCGTCCCCATTGGGACAGTTTTTCTCGATTTTCTCGATCTTCCCCGTCTTCCCTACGTCACTGGGCTCGGCCGTCGGGCAGGTGCCGGCCACGGCGGATCCGGCCAGGCCGGCGTCGATCAGGACGGTGGTGAGAACGAGGATGCTGATCATCGCGACGGTGGTACGTACGGGCGTTCGATGCGGCGTGATGGCGATGATCGTCACCCTCTCTCCTCTCGCCCAAGGTGTGAACTGAAAGTAGCATCTTCATCGCTATCGGTCGACAACCGTGAAGGTTGTGTTGCATGTTGCATCCACGCCGCTGCCATGCGCATTCTGCGGGTGCGGTGTCCGTGCGGCCATGGGTCCGTATGGCCGCGGGGCGGTGGGGCCGCGGGGCGGTGGGATGGTGGGATGGTTGGGCGGCGACTGGGCCCGGCCCGCCGACCGCGGCTGTTACCAGACCTGGATCAGTCAGCTCGGTCTGGCGGGGGACCCGTGGACCGGTCGCGGGACCGGATAGCCGAGAAAGCCTGCCGCGATCGTGCGCCCGCTCCCCGACTCGGCGGCCAGCCGAACCGGGAGAACGGCTCCGCCCGCAGATGCAGACGGATGATCTCGCTGCTGTACGCCAGCGTGTCGGCCGGCAGATCGTCCGGTGGGTGCCAGGCGAGGGCGGAGCAGGTGGCCGGCTCCCGATTGGTGGGCTCGCCGCTCCATCGCGGCACCAGGAAGCCGAAACCGATACGAGCGTCGCTGTCCGGCGGAAGGGCATGCGTGACACCCGCGAAAGCGACATCCTCGGGTTCGACCCCGATGCCGAGCTCCTCGTCGAGCTCCCGGAGCACCGCGGTCACGACGTCCTCGGCGGGCTCGATCCGTCCGCTGGGCAGCGCCCAGCAGCCGCTTCCGTAGATGTCTCCCGCGCGTTTCGTCAGGAGCAGGCGGCCGTCCCGTACCAGTAGCGCAAGAACGTCGACCGGGGTCCGGTGTTCGTGCCGCATGGTCCTCCTGCACCTTTACCATGACCGTGTGGCAGTTCCGGTGCCAAGGTAACCCTTGTCGCCGAACATGTTCCTCGGATCGAGGACGTCGGGGATTCCGGACCGGGTTCGCCACGGCGGCCGTCCCACGAACCGCCTCCTCGAGGCCGACACCTCCGACGACCGTCTCACCCAGTGGCCACAATCCGTCGGACGGCCGTTGGCCGGTGAGTTGTGGGGACCTGAGCACGGTCTGCGGTACTTGGGAGTCGAAATGAAATAACTTGCGCGTTTCGAACCCTCCATAGGCCTGTGACCTGCGATGATGCTCTCGATCACGTATTTGTTACTTCATTACGTCCCCTTGGGCCGTGCCTTGCTCCCCACAATTTGGCCGCCGTGCGGTCAGGCGGACCCGGCCTTCGGCCTTCTTCGCCTGGTAGGGCACCTACGAGGAGGCTTGTTCCGCAACCTTCAGTACAGATGATCCAGATCATTCCTCGTCGCCCCCAGGTGGTCCTTGCGTGATTGTCCGGATGGTTCTCCGGATGGTTCGGGGGCGGGTCAGATCGGGCGGCGGGGCAGGCGTCCGCTCAGCGGCACAACAGAGCGTTGCCTGGGTGTTCTAGATACCGCGGTGTTTTAGATATCGAGGTCGACGTAAAGAGCGGCATGATCGGAGGCGGCCTGTCCGGCTCGGGTGATCTTGGGGTGGATCGCCCACTGGGCGGATGGGTGTTTGTTGTCGGGGTCGCCCCACAGGCCGGTGCGGACGATCTGCCCGCCGGTCATCCGGTCGGCGAGGTCGGGGGAGAGCAGGATGTAGTCGAGTCGGTTGCGGGCGGTGCAGGACTGGAAGGTACCGGGTCGGGGACCGGTGTCGAATCCGGCCCGGCTGGTGGCGTCCACGAGTGGGCTGTCGGGGCCGAGGAGGGGTTCGAGGCTGGGGAACGCGGGCGGGGGTGGCTTGTTGAGGTCACCGACGACGGCGATGTATCGGGCGCCGGCGTCGCGGAGCGCGGTGTAGATCTCCGCCACCCGGTGGGCCTGCCGGCGGCGTAGCGGGTCGGGGTTTCCCGAGGTCCAAGACTGGCTTTTCAAATGGTTCGGCAGCACCCAGACGGTGTTGCCGGCGGGGGTGTGCAGTTCGTAGGCGGGGCAGTCGCGGCTGAACAGCGGCCGGTCGGGGCGGGCCGGGTCGGGGTCGTCGACGTGGCTGACGATCGAGCCGATCGTGTGGCCGGGTTTGGCCAGCAGGCCGACGTTGATGCCGCGGGGGTCGTTGCCGTCGATGAGCATCACGTGGGCGTACAGGCCGGCGAGCAGACTGGTGTTGAACCGGACCAGCGCCGGACGGTTTTCGGCTTCGATCACGGCGAGAACGTCGGCGTTGATGTCCGTGATGACCTGGGCGGTGGAGCGGATCCCGGTCTCGTTGACGGGGCCGGTGACCAGTTCGACCCAGCCGATCCAATCCTGCCGTCCGGCTGCGTCGATCACAGCGTCCTTACCGGGGGGTTGGGTGAGGAAGTTCCCGCGGTTCTCGCGAAGCCGGGCCCACCGCGGCTGTGGATCCCGGCTGAGCTGCAGCCGACCCTCGCCGGTGCGGGTCAGGATTTCCATCGTTTCCAGGTCGGCGAGCATGTCGGTCTTGTCCTGAACGGTATAGACCTCGTGCTGGGCGAGGGTGGTGAACCGGTCGAATGCGG